>DASVGM010000852.1:0-13819 GCA_036379555.1 Pirellulales bacterium
GCCTTATTTCCTGGGGCGGCACCTCGCATGCGATGGAAGAAGAACTTAGGTTGGTGAACTCCCTCTTGGCGCACGCCGTCGGCGTTTTGGCAGCGCGTTCGAGCGCTTCGGGGTGTTCTTCGTCCATCGCACGCGAGTGCCGCCCGCCTAGGAAGCCCATCCTCCGGGAACGCGCTCGTTTTATTGCGATCGCAGCCGCATGAAATAGCGCTGCACTTCAGGCAGGCAACACTGGCCCGTGGGCGAAAGTTCCAGGCAGCGAGCCTCGGCCGATCGGCTGCGCGCGAGCAACTGCTTGACGCGCCGCGTGTCGCCCTCGTTGACGTCCGCTTCCACCTCGTCGGGGCGGAAGTCAAAACAGGGGCAAATCGGAGCCGCCGCGTCTTTCGGCCAGGAGGGGTGCGAGAGCTTATCAGCCTCCACCCAACGGTCGTACTCATCAAAGTAACCGACCTCGCAGCGCGGGAACGGGCAATAATAGGCCGATTCGGGCAAGCGCCGGCGATCGTCCGGCGCTAGCTGCGCCGTCAGCGTCTCGCCGCTCACGGCAATTCCCAGCGAGCCGCACCGCGGGCACTTGGCCACGCCGGTCGCATCGGGTTCTCGAACAAAGGCTTTATTCACGATTCTTACCAATCGAAAGTGCGACAGCTTCAACATTCCAGCCCGCATGCGGTATATGATACAATGGCCGCAGTTGATTTTCCTCTCCACCCTCAAATAACGATGTTGCATTTTGTCGCTCGACGCTTCGATACCGGTCTGCCGGCCCGCTTTGATATCGACGAAGGCCGCATCGTTCATGCGGCCCGGCATGATGGGCCGCTTGCTGACGATTTGCCCTGGGTCGCCCCCGGCTTTGTCGATCTGCAGGTCAATGGTTATGCCGGCCAGGAGTTCAGTTCGCCCTCGCTCACGCCCGAGGGGGTGGCGGACATTGTGCGGCGGCATTGGGCCTTTGGCGTCACGGCGCTTTGCCCGACGTTAACCACGCAAAGCTTCGATTGCCTGGTGCATGGGCTGCGCGCGGTCGATTTCGCTTGCCAGCAGTTCGCCGACATCGCCCGTTCGATCGTCGGCGTTCACCTGGAAGGCCCCTATATATCCAGCGAGGACGGGCCGCGCGGGGCGCACCCGCGCGAGCACTGCCGGCAGCCGACCTGGGAGGAGTTTCAGCACCTGCAAGTCGCCGCCGGCGGACGGATTCGCTTGCTCACCATGTCGCCGGAGTTTGCTGAAGCGGCGGCGTTCATCGCGCGCGTCTCGGCCCATCAGGTCGTTGTGGCGTTGGGACATACGGCCGCCGATGGCCAACAAATACAAGCGGCGGTCGAGGCGGGCGCGCGGCTGAGCACGCATCTTGGCAACGGCGCGCATGGCACGATTCGCCGTCATCCAAATTATATCTGGCATCAACTCGCCGAAGATCGCCTGATGGCCAGCCTGATCGTGGACGGTCAGCATTTGCCGCCCGCAGTGGTGAAGACGATCGTGCGCGCCAAATCGCCGCACCGCTGCATTCTGGTCAGCGATGTTTCGGGCCTGGCGGGACTGCCGGCGGGTCGCCACGCCAGCATGGGAGGCGAGGTGGAACTGCTCGCCGATGGCCGTTTGGTCGTCGCCGGGCAAGAGCAGCTTTTGGCGGGCGCTACGCGGCCGATCGGTTTGGGCATTGTCAACGTCATGCGTTTTGCCGGCGTCGATTTGCCGACGGCCGTGTCGATGGCGACGGTACAGCCCCAGCAGTTGCTTGGCCATACCGGCGGCACGTTGCGGCCCGGCGACATGGCCGATCTCGTACTCTTCGACTTTGACGGAGGCGGGTGCTCGCCGCTTGAACCGTCGCCGGCGGGCGCCGGCGACGCGGGCTTGAAAATCCGCGCGACCATCGTGAACGGGCAGGTGGTTTATGGCGAATTGCCAACGGAAGAAAGTTAGTTGATGCGTCAGCTTGCACGTACCGTTCAAATTGGCGCGCTGGTGGTTTTGCCCTTGAGCATGCTGCTGCAAGCCGCCAGCGCCATCACCGTGGGGCAAATGCTGGCGGTGATGGTTGGCGGGTTTTCGTTGTTTTGGATCGGTAGAATACTGGAAGGATATTTGCGCGCCTGAGTGAGACAATCGCAACGGTTGAAATAGGGTGGTCGCCGGAAAAGAAAATATGGCAATCCTCATCCTCATACTCATCTTCCTCGTGCTCGTTGCTCTGGCTTTTCCCTTGGCCATTGCGATCTGCGCGTTCGCCGGTGGAATATTGATGGCGTTCGATCGCTTAACGACTCGCTGTCCCAATTGCCATGCTCGACAGATGAAGGTCGCGAACGGCATCCTCGAAACCTATCCAACGGGCCGAGGAACTGGGAACTTTTACCTCTGCGGCGGTTGCGGCAGGCGATCGTTCTGGTCCAACGATGAAAGGGACTGGCAAGACGCCTCCGGTTCGCGTTTCGATTGGGCGTACAATCGCAGCCGGGTGCTTCCGGCGGTGTTTGTCGCTGTCATCGCTGTTTTGACATCGCGCTCGATTCTCGCGGCCGACGAGGCTGTTTTTCAAAACCAGGTTGCACTGATCCTGCAGACGCAATGCCTGCGTTGTCATAACGGCCAAGAGCCGAAAGGCGGTCTCGATCTATCCGCGCGGCAGAGTCTTACTCGCGGCGGCGAAAGCGGTCCTGCCATCGTGCCGGGCAACGCCGCCGAGAGTTTGCTGGTCGAGTATGTGTCCGGCGATCAACCGGAAATGCCGAAAGGATCGCCGCCATTAAGCGATGAGCAAGTGGTCGCTTTGCGGCGCTGGATCGACGAAGGCGCCAAATGGCCGACCGGCTTACGGCTTGAACCGAAAGAAGCGGCCGGCTCACGCTGGTGGTCGCTTGAGCCGTTGGCGCATCCGGCCGTTCCCGCCGTCGCATCGCCTTGGGTTCGCACGCCAATCGATGCTTTCATTTTGCGAAAACTAGCCGAGCAGAACATGCGGCCAGCGGCCGAAACCGATCGTCGCACGCTCTTGCGGCGATTAAAGTTCGACCTGCACGGTCTGCCGCCAACGCCGCAAGAGTTGGACGGCTTTTTGGCGGACGCTTCCACTGACGCTTACGAGAGGCTGGCCGATCGGCTTCTCGCCTCGCCGCATTATGGCGAGCGTTGGGGGCGGCATTGGCTCGATGTGGCGCATTTTGGCGAGTCGCACGGTTACGACAAAGACAAACCGCGGCCAAACGCCTGGCCCTACCGCGATTGGGTCATCTCCGCACTCAATGCCGACATGCCGTATAGCCGCTTCGTGGCTGAGCAACTCGCTGGCGACGTGCTTTCGCCCGGCGATCCACAGTCCATCGTCGCGACGGGCTTCATCGTCGCCGGGCCTTGGGATTTTGTCGGCCACGTCGAACTGCGCGAGGGAACGGTCGATAAAGACATCGCCCGCTCGAACGACCGCGACGATATGGTGGCGACCACGGCTTCGACCTTCTTGAGCCTGACGGTGCATTGCGCCCGTTGCCACGACCACAAGTTCGACCCCATCACCCAGCAGGATTACTACCGGTTGCAAGCTGTTTTCGCCGGTGTCGATCGGGCCGATCGACCGTATGATGCCGACCCGCACGTCGCCAGCCGGCGTGGCCAATTGCTTGCCGAGCGACAGGAAGCTGAAGCGCGTCAGCAAGAGCTAACCGCCGCGGTGGCACAAATCACCTCGCCGGAGTTGGCCGCGCTCGACGAGCAGATTGCCGCGGCTCGAAAGAAGCTGGCGGCGCTACCCATCGAACCCGGCCAAGGCACTCCGACGTTGGGTTATCACAGCCAAATCATGGCCGCGCCCGACACGACGAAGTGGGTGCAGGTCGACCTTGGCCGATCGTTGCCGCTTGAGGAGATCGTGCTGGCGCCGGCCCATGTCGTTTATGGCGGCCATCCTGGCCCTGGGTTTGGCTTTCCGCCGCGCTTTAAGGTGGAACTGTCTGACGATGCGGCTTTCCAGACATCACACTTGTTGGCCGATGAAACCGCCGCTGACTTTCCACATCCCGGCGACACGCCGTATCGTGTTGTCGTTTCGGGTAAGTCCGGCCGTTACGTGCGCGTGACGGCCACGCGGCTTTGGCAACGCACCGGCGATTGGATTTTCGCCCTCTCGGAACTGTTCGTGTTTTCCGGCGGAAAAAATGTGGCGGCTGGCGGCGTGGTGACGGCGCTCGACTCGATTGAAGCGCCGCCGGGCTGGGCCAAGAAGAATCTGGTCGATGGCTGCGACAGCCGCGAACGACTGACCGGCGCCAGTGGCGGTTTCACGCCGCGACAACAATTGAACTTCGATCTTGGCCGGCTGGCGGCGGAACGTCGCCAGAGGGCGTTGGCCGCGGTCGATGCCGGCCTGCGTCAGGAAATCGAGTTGGCATCGCAACGCCTGATCGACGTGCGGAGCCAGCTTGCCGCCTTGCCGCCGCAAACGCTGGTTTTTGCCGCGGCGCATGACTTCGCGCCGCAGGGTAGTTTTTCGCCCGCGCGCGAACCGCGGCCGGTGCATCTGCTGGCGCGCGGTGATGTGCGCTCTCCGCGGCAGCTCATGCGGCCCGGCGCGGTGGCGTGCGTACCCGGCCCGAGTGCCGATCTGGAAGTCGCCAATTTGGCCGACGAAGGCCAGCGCCGCATGGCGTTGGCCCGCTGGCTGATCGATCCCGCCAACGTGCTGGTGCGGCGGTCGATCGTCAACCGCGTGTGGCAATATCACTTCGGCCAAGGCATTGTCGATACGCCCAACGACTTCGGCCGCCTAGGCTCGCGGCCGAGCCATTCTGAGTTGCTCGATTGGCTGGCCGGTTGGTTCATGGAGCATGGCGAGTCGCTCAAGGAATTGCATCGGCTGATCGTCACCAGCGCGGTCTACCGGCAATCGTCGGCCGACAAACCTGAGTACGCGAAGATGGACTCCGGCAACCGCTGGTTATGGCGGATGAACCGTCAGCGGCTCGACGCCGAGTCGATTCACGACGCGATGCTGGTGGCGACGGGTCGGCTCGACGAACGGATGGGCGGTCCTTCGGTGCAACAGTTCTTTTTCAAGAACGATCACTCGCCGGTCTACGACTACGAGAGGTACAATGTTGATGAGCCTGGCTCGCGGCGGCGGAGCGTCTATCGTTTTCTGGTGCGGAGCGTGCCCGACCCCTTCATGGAGTGCCTGGACTGCGCCGACCCTTCGATCTTGACGCCGAAGCGCAACACGACGCTGACAGCGTTGCAATCGCTGGCGATGTTAAACAACCCGTTGGCGGTGCGGCAGTCCGAGCATTTGGCCGAGCGCGCGGCGCCGGCCGCCGGTGACCTGGCCGCCGGTGACCTGGCCGCCGGCGACCTGGCCGGCCAGATCGACGCCGTTTATCGCTTCGCCCTTTGCCGCGCGCCGACGGCGGCGGAGCGTGAGCGGTTGACGGCGTATGCTGAGAAGTTTGGTTTGGCGAACGCCTGCCGGGTGATTTTGAATAGCAATGAGTTTGTGTTTGTGGATTAAACGCGGTAGGCGATATTGCGGATATAATGGCTGCTGTGGTTGAACGAATCCGAATCTGAAAGACATCCGATGGCACAAGGTGAGCAAACCCGTCAAGAAAAACTCATGGGAAGCGCCAAGCACCTGGTGCGCCCGTCGCGGGCGGCCGAAGCGATCGCGCTGATCGATCGTTGGTTGAGTGATGAAACTGATTACGACGAACAGACGTGGCCTGAGTTGAAAGCCGCTCTCGATCGTGATCGGCTATTTGACAAATGGCGTTCACGAACCGCTTAACGAACACCTCACCGGTACGACGGAGACGCGTTCAACCAGGCGTCGAATTCGTTCGGTTCCATATCGAGGGCATCGGAGAACGAATTGACAACCCGAGGATCGGTGAGCTTGCGGCGATCGAAATCGTCCAGCGCGATCAAACTCCGTAACGCTTCCTCGCCGCCGATTTCCTTGAGGTCGTCGAGCATGACGCTAAGCTCAAAGTAATAACCGCCGAATTTCCCATCTGGACTCACACCCTTTCCGACGTAACGACTTAAAAGCGCCGAATAGGCTTGTCGCAAGTCGATTCGCGCCAGCAACTCAAACGCGTTGACCGGAAAAATGCGATACTCAATCAATTGGCGCAAAAGCTCGATGTCCGACTCCGCGCAGCGTTGCGCGGTTTCGGCCACGGGCATTTGCCGCCATAGTTCCGCTAGCACATCGTGCGACTCGATGGCCTCTTTCGCGGCCAAACGAAACGCTTGCGATAGGTCATCGGCTTTCATGTATTTTCTCCCGTGGTTCGTCTCCTTCGTTGCCGTAGTCTTGCGCGACGTTTTCGGAAGCTGGATCAGGCACAAAACAGTTGCCGACAATGAACTCGTATCGTCTAACTCACGAGAGCTACAAATATGATAAGTAACATGCAGGATTCCCGTGAGCAACTGCGCTTGCCCACTCGCCGCCAGTTCCTTTGGCAACTCGGCGGTGGCCTGGGCGGCGTCGCGCTGGCCCAACTTCTGGGCGAGCAAGGGCTGCTCGCCGACTCCGCGACCTCCGACCGGGCGGACTTGAACGGCGGGCTGCACCATCGTGCGCGAGCCAAACGTGTCGTGCAGCTCTTCATGTCCGGCGCCGCCAGCCAGTGCGACATGTTCGATTACAAGCCGGAGCTCATTAAGCGGCATGGGCAACCGTTCGATCCCGGCGAGAAGGTCGAGCTGTTTCAAAGCGTGCCCGGCGCCTGCCTGAAAAGCCCCTGGCAGTGGAAGCAGCACGGCCAATGCGGCAAGTGGATGAGCTCGCTGGTGCCGCACCTCGCCGAATGCGTCGACCGCATGGCGTTTGTTCATTCGATGATCTCCAAGTCGAACGTGCATGGACCTGCCACGTTCATGCAGAACACCGGTTTTGTGCTGCCCGGTTTTCCGAGCATGGGCGCGTGGGTTTCTTACGGGCTAGGAAGCATGAACGACAATCTGCCTACTTTTGTGGTGCTGCCCGACGTGCGCGGCTTCGCTCCCAACGGGCCGGGCAACTGGAGCGCGGGCTTTCTGCCGGCGGCGCATCAAGGCACGATGGTGCGGCCGGGCGCCAAGAACCCCATCGCCGACTTGCGGCCGCCCGCCGACGCGCGGTTCATCACGGCCGAAAGCGAAGCGGCCGGATTGGCCTTATTGCGTGAGTTGAACGATGAGCATCTGGCCGCTCGGCCGGGCGATTCTCGTCTGGAAGCCCGCATCGCCTCGTACGAGATGGCGGCGCGTTTGCAGCTTAGCGCGCCGGAGGTGCTTAACCTGGCCGACGAAACCGAGGCCACGCTCCGGCTCTACGGTCTCGATCAACCGGCCACTCAAGATTTCGGCCGCAATTGCCTGGTGGCGCGGCGGCTCTTGGAACGCGGCGTGCGCTTCGTGCAGCTTTTCAGCGGCGCCGACAACGGTTTTCCGCGGCGCAATTGGGATAGCCACGAAGACATCGCCAAAGACCACGGCGACATGGGCCTGAGCATGGACCGCCCCGCCGCGGCGCTGATCCACGATCTCGAAGCTCGCGGGCTGCTTGACGATACCCTTGTCATTTGGACCACGGAGTTTGGCCGTATGCCGTGCAGTCAAGGCGGCAAAGGCCGCGACCACAACCCCTTCGCCTTTACAAGCTGGCTGGCCGGCGGTGGCAGCAAAGGAGGCGCGACTTATGGCGAGAGCGATCAGTGGTCGTACAAGGCGGTGGTGAATCCGACTTACTGTTATGACCTGCATGCCACGGCGCTACACCTCTTAGGCATCAACCACGAGAAACTCACCTTTCGCCATAACGGCATCGACCGCCGCCTGACCGACGTGCATGGCAAAGTTCTTCATGAAGTGATCGGGTGAGGGCATTATACTGCACGCAGGCTGGAATGAGACAATCGGTACCACCGGAGGATGGGCCTCCTGGCCCGTCACCAGCCGGGATGACGGCCTGGGAACGCCGGTTTGTAGGGTGGGCCGACCTATCGGCTTTCGTTCCATGACTTTTCCGGCTCGATCTCGTCCGCTAGCACCTCAGCGGGCGGGCCGCCGGCGACCACGCGACCTTGATCGATAACGATGGTCCATTCCGCCAGGCGGCGCAGGTCGGCCGCGACGTGGCTGACCAGCAAAGTGGGGATGCGCCACTGTGACAAAACTCGCTCCAAGTAGACCAGAATCCGTTGCTTGAGCGGTTGATCGAGCGCCGTCAGGGGTTCGTCAAGCAGCAAAGCTCGCGGACCCGAAAGCAACGCCCGCGCCAACGCCACACGCTGCTTTTCTCCGCCCGACAACGATCGCGGCGGCCGAGCCAACAACTCCCGCAGTTCCAAGACCTGCACGACACGGGCAAAGTCCACCGGCGGCTCGGTCGAGCGGCGGCGTGAAAGTCCGTAGCGCAAGTTGCCCTCGACGGAAAGATGCGGAAACAGCAAATGGTCTTGAAACAGCATGCCCACGCGGCGTTGCGCCGGCGCCAAAGCGATGCCGCGGCGCGTGTCCAACAGCGGCTGCCCCGCCAAAACAATTTGTCCCTCGTCCGGCCGCAACACCCCGGCGATCATCGAAAGCAAGCTGGTTTTGCCGCTGCCCGACGGTCCGAAAACGCCGACGACCTGGTGCTCGGCCCGAAACGCCACGTCGATCTCCAGGCCGGCCGGATAGCGATGCCGGCAGTCCAATTCAAGCCAACTCACGGTGATACTGCCTCCGCTCCAACCATTCACTCGCGGCCAAGGCGAAACAAGCCAGCAGCACCGAAATGAGCACCAGCCGCCAACATTGTTCCAAGCCGCCGGGCCGGTTCGTCAAGCTGTAAATCGCCAAGGGTATGGTGCGGCGGCCTTCCATGCTGCCCAGCACCATGATCGTGGCGCCGAATTCACCTAAGCTGCGGGCAAAGGCCAGCACCGCCCCGGCGATCACGCCTTGGTAGGCCAACGGCAAGCTAATCGAAAAAAAAGCGTCGATGGGACCGGCGCCCAGGCCACGGGCGGCAAGCTCCAAACGTGGGTCGATATTTTGAAACGCCAGGCGAATCGTGCGCACCAAAAGCGGAAAACTCACCACCGCCGAGGCGATGGCCGCCGCCCACCAGGTGAAGAGTATCTGAACGCCGCAGACGCGCTTGAGAAGCAGGCCGATTGGGCCGCCCGGCACGAGGCAGAGCAACAATAAATATCCGGTCACCACCGGTGGCAGCACGAGCGGCAGGTCAACGACAAGCTGCAAGGCCAGGCGTGTGGCGCGCGGCAACCAGTTGCGCGAAGTGGTCCACCGCGCCAGCGCATAGGCGACCAGAATTGCCGGCGGCAAGCTCGCGGCCACGGCACATACGCCGACACGAAAGCTAAGCGTCAATGCCGACCATTCTTCCGGAGAGAGCATAACGGTCATTGTACACCGGACTTTTGCTGAACGCGAAAGCCCGACTGCCGGAAAACCACGGCCACCGACGATGATTGCAAGAAATGGTAAAACTCGGTGGCCGCCGAATTCTTCGCGCCCTGGCGGGTCAGCACCAGCGGATAGACAATCGGCTCGGTGAGTTCGCGGTCGAAGGGGAACGCCGTTTTCACTTTGTCGCTGATGGCCGCGTCGGTCGAATAGACGATGCCCGCTTCGGCGGCGCCCGTCTCCACCATGGTCAAGGCGTGGCGCACGTCGTTTCCGGCCACCATCTTATCGGCAAGCTCGTCCCACAGTTCGAGCTTGACCAGCGCCTGTTTGGCATAGATGCCCGCCGGCACCGACTCAGGATCGGCAATGGCGATGTGGACGATGTCGTTGTTCTTCAGGTCTTGCGGGTTGCCGACGTGCCAGGGGGCGTCCACCCGCTCAATGGCCACCAGCGCATTGCCCAACAACTCATGCTGTTCGGTCACGAGCGCCTTGTCGGCGAGAAAATCGGCCCATTGCCGGCTGGCCGAAAGAAAGACATCGGCCGGGGCGCCCCGAGCGATCTTTTCCGCCGCCGCCGCGGACGATTCAAGGCTGGCCAGCACCTTGACATCGGGATTCAGCCGTTCAAACTCATGCACGATCGCTGTGATCGTGTTTTGCGTGCTAGCGGCGGCGAAGAGCGTCACTTCTTGCGAATGTTTCGGCTCGGCCGGGGCGGCTTGCTTCTGCTCGGGCGATTGCGCGGAATGACAACCGGTGATGGCGATTGCCGCGAGCATCATCAGGCATGTCGCGCGAACTGCTGGCATGGGTAAAGTGAACGATCCGGTAAAAAGACACGACGCCGCCTCGCCTGGAAAAGAGTATACCCTTTTTGCCGGCCGGCGAAAGATGCCGCTCCGTCGGCCTTGAACCTGCGGAACGGTCGCGGTGTCGTGCTTAAAAAGGGGTTTGACATCGGCCGGAGGGTTCATAAAATGCGTTGTTCACGGTTTACATGCTAGACTGGTTTGTTCGGGCGCATAGCTCAGTTGGTTAGAGCGCAGCCCTGATAAGGCTGAGGTCCCAAGTTCGAATCTTGGTGCGCCCATTGCATTTGGCAGCGGCAGACCGCGGGGACGTAGCTCAATTGGGAGAGCACCGGCTTTGCAAGCCGGGGGTTGAGGGTTCGATCCCCTTCGTCTCCACAACTCGCACCCCGTTGACAGCCAGTGTCAGCGGGGTTTTTTTGCCGGCAAGGTAAACTGCTCGCTTTGGCGCCACGCGACAACAGGCACGCATCTCTTATGGAAATGGATCAACTCGTCTCGCTGTGCAAACGGCGCGGCTTCTTATTTCAATCGAGCGACATTTACGGCGGACTGAACGGCTTTTGGGATTATGGCCCGCTGGGCGTGGAGCTGAAACGCAACGTCAAAGAAGCCTGGTGGCGCGATATGATCACCGCCCACGACGAACTGGCGCCGCCGCCCGGCGCGCCGGCCGCCTATCAAATGGTCGGACTCGATTCCACCATCATCATGCACCCGCAAATCTGGAAATGCTCCGGGCATTACGATCTGTTTCACGATTTCATGGTCGATTGCCGTGAATCGAAGCGGCGCTACCGGCACGACCAGGTGCGCGGCCGCTGGGTGGCCGCCAAGGGCGAACGTGTGTTCGCCGCCACCGAGTCGGGCGGAGCCGACGGCAAGAGCGAGCAAGAGCATCTTGAATTCAAGGCGCTCAAGTTCTTCAACCTGCGGGCCAAAGACGCCGACAAACTCGCCTGGGAGGGCGAAACGATCAGCCTGACCAAGGTACACGATTTCTCCCGAGTGCTCGGCCCCGACGCCAAAACGCTCGGCACACTCACGCCGCCGCGCGAGTTTAACCTGATGTTCAAGACGTTCGTCGGCGCGCTGAGCGGCGAGGAAGGTGCCGCCTATTTGCGGCCCGAAACGGCCCAGGGCATTTTTGTGAACTTCAAAAACGTGGTCGATAGCTCGCGCGTGGCGGTGCCGTTTGGCATCGCGCAGGTGGGCAAAAGTTTTCGCAACGAGATCACGCCCCGCAATTTCACGTTCCGCTCGCGCGAGTTCGAGCAAATGGAGATCGAGTTCTTTTGCCATCCCAAGCAGTCGCCCGAATGGTATCGGTATTGGCGCGATCGGCGCTACCAATGGTATCTCAAGCTGGGGCTGGCGGGCGAGCGGCTGCGGCTGCGCGATCATGAGAAGGACGAACTGAGCCACTATTCTTGTGGCACGGCCGACATTGAATACGCCTTTCCGTTTTTGGCGGCCGGCGAGTTTGGCGAGTTGGAGGGTATCGCCCACCGCGGCGACTTCGACCTGCGCAGCCATGCGGAGGGCAAGCTGGTGCGACAGGGCGATGATTTAGTTGTCGAGCTTGACGCCGAAGGCAAGCCGCGGCACCGCGGCAGCGGCAAAGACCTTTCTTACTTCGACGATGAAACGCGCGAGCGCTTTGTGCCGCACGTCATCGAGCCTTCGGCCGGCGCCGACCGCGCCACGCTCGCCTTTTTGTGCGAGGCTTATCAAGAAGACGAAGTGCCCGACGAACACGGCAAGCCGCGTTCACGCACGGTTTTGCGTTTACATCCGCGGCTGGCGCCGGTGAAGGCGGCGGTGTTTCCGCTGGTGAAGAAAGATGGCATGCCCGAAGTGGCTCAAAAAATCTATCGCGAGTTGAAGCCGCATTTCAACGTGTTTTATGACGAGAAGGGCGCGGTGGGGCGGCGTTACGCGCGGCAAGACGAGGTAGGCACGCCGTTTTGCATCACGGTCGACGGGCAAACGCTGAGCGACGGAACCGTTACCGTTCGCGATCGCGACACGCTGCGACAGTGGCGCGTCAAGGCGGAAGAGTGCGTGGGCGAGATTCGCCAGCGACTGGTGGCGGGCGGAGTGGTGGAGTAAGGCGCCGCATCGGCCGTTAAAAAGCCGGCGTTGGCCCTGTCCGAAGAATAGGTCACTTGAATCTCTACCCGGCAAGCCGGCGGCATGAGGTTTTCACCAATCGCTATTGGCCCTGTTTGACAACTTGAGGCTCGATCAAGACAATCAGAGGTGGATTGATCTGCGAGAGCGATCTGACTGATGTGCGGTCTCTAACTCACGGAAAAACGAATCAACGCGACTCATCTATGGAGCAGCCCAACAGCAACCCAGGACAACTCGTTCACGTACAGCTACTCACGGCGACTGACGAGAAGAGCCGCAAAATCACGCTCTCAAAGACGCCTCAGGTGGAGGTGATGCAGTTGATCGTCCCGGCCGGCCGGGACGTTCCCACGCACGAAGCTCAGGGAGATCTCGTCGTTCACTGCCTTGAGGGACGAGTGTCCCTCTTCGCTCGTGGAAGTCATTACGACCTCGCGAAGGGACACCTACTGCATCTTTTGCTCAACGAACCGTTTTCGATTCGGGGGATCGACGACGCTTCCGTGCTTGTGACGCTGATCGCCGCCAAAACGGGCGGCAGCGTTGAATTGATCGGCGATTAACTTACACCGCCTAACCACACATTAGCATCGGAAAAACAGAATAGGGAAAAAAGTGCGAGATCCGCCGATGAGGACGCAAGGCGAGATTGAAGCCGCCATTTCTGAAGGCATCAGCCGTTTCGAGCAGGAGCACATGGGCCGCGGCCCGAAAGACATTCGTTGTCATCTCTTGGGCGACCTGGTCGTCGTGCGGCTGCAGGGGGTCTTGACGGCCGCCGAGCAACACCTGGTCAAAACGCTTCCCGCGGAGAAGGGACGAGATCTGCTCAAGCAAGTGCGCACCCACTTGATTGAAGCCGCCCGGCCTCTGATGGAAGCCATGATCGAAAGCGTTACCAACGTCAAAGTGGTCAGCCTGCACCACGACATCAGTACCCTGACGGGCGAGGAAGTCGTGCTCTTCAGCCTCGATACGCGGCCCAAGGTCCGTGAATATCCGTCACGTCGGCCAACATTGTCTCGTTAAAGAATCGCACGTATTTTATCCTCCCGTATCTATTTCTCCGGCCGCGGTGCGACATCCTCTTGGCCGGCGTCGGCCCAGCGCGGCGGCGACCGCGCTCCGGTCGGAGGCGATGCCCACACGGCGCGACCGCAACGAGCACAGTAATGAAGCTGCTTGCCCGCTCCTCCGGGAAGCGTCTTGCCGTAAGCGGCGGCGAGACACAGATCGTGATGGCCACGGAGCAAACACTTCAGGGTTTCAAACCACATCGAGGGCATGTTCTTTCCTTTCTTTCCAATCAATTAAAAAAGCCGCCGTGGCGGAATTACCTGAGTAATTCCACCGCGACGTTGCCGTCAGCCCGCCCCGGCACGCCGTTTTCGCTCGGTCAAGTCGACCAATTCAGCCACCAACCGGCCCAGCCGACTCGACACCGGCACGAAGACTCCGTAACG
>DASVGM010000853.1:0-5005 GCA_036379555.1 Pirellulales bacterium
TTGTCCATCCAGCGGATTCACCAGGATCTGGCCGGCGAAGGCATCGCCGTGCATTACGACGCCCTGCGCCGCTACGCGCGGCGTTTGAATCGCGTTCGCCCGTTGCCGTTTCGCCGCATGGAATGTCAGCACTGGCTTTTGCTGACATGGGATTGACCGTGTTCCATTCTCCACCCGGCAAGCGGGTGGCATCGAAGCTAAATCTCGTGACATTAGGCGTGAAGCCGGTGGTGGCGGAGCGGAACAAATCACACGTCAACATTCGCCGCGGCGCCGCGTGATCATCGCTCTACCCCCGCCAATCTGCGCAAGTGCGCAATCTGGCTGAGCGCGGCTACCGAATGCTTGCCACAAAGAAACAAAGTCGCTAGCATTTACTTCTTAGAGGCTATTCGTAAGCCGGCCTTAGGCTGTGTAGGGTGGGCAATGCCCACCGTGAATTGATGGTGGGCAATGCCGTACGGTTCTACAAGCGGTTTTCGGATAGCCTCTCAGAGGCTACCCGAAAACTCGTCGTGGGGCGGGCCGCCGGCCCGTCTGGACGCGAAAGACGGCTCGGCGAGCCGCCCCACGATACGCCGCCACGGCGAAATTCGAGTTTTCGGGTAGCCCTTTAACGGCCAGGGTTTGATGCCCTTGGCTTACAGCCCACCGCCTACAGCGATGCTTGGATGCTGGCTCAAGGCGAAAGTCGAGCGGGCGGGTGTACGGTTATGAACACTCCTGGATCGTCGTGCCAGCGGTTCGTTAATCGCCGCGGCTTGACCGTCGTTGAACTGCTGGCGGTGATCGGCATCTTCGCGCTCCTGGCAGCCCTGTTGCTTCCCGCCGTGCAACAAGCGCGCGAATCGGCGCGCTTTCGGCACTGTGGCAACAACCTGAAAAACATCGCCCTGGCGCTGGCCGATTTTCAATCGTTCCACAAGTCGTTTCCCGCCGGCAGCGATGGGCTGCACCACACCGAGCAAGCTTGGTCGTCGCGCATCCTGCCGTACATCGAGCAGAAAAACCTCGCGCAGGCGATCGACTACGATCGCTCCTGGAACGCGCCGGGGGCCAACGCCACCGCCGCCGCCTTCGACATTCCGCTCTACGTCTGCCCTAGCTCGCAACTGCGCTTTGCCGGCAAGCAGGATTACGGCGGCATTATCGGCACGGCGTTGCTGCCGTTGCCCGCCGGATCAGGCCCGCGCGACGCTTTTGGCTGCGGCACGTTGATTGTCACCGGCAAACAACAGCCGCTAGCCGTGCCCATCGCGCTGATCACCGACGGCTTGAGTTTCACGATGGCCGGCGGTGAATCGGTCGATCGCGATCACGGCCAAGCGGGCCAGTGGGCTTGCGGGCGAAATTGCTTTTCGCAAAACGAACGCAGCATTAACGTGGGCGAGACGGGCAGTTTGTTTAGCCGTCATCCGGGCGGCGCGCAGGCCTGGTTTGGCGACGGGCACGTGCGCGTCATCCGCAACGGCATGGATTATGTGGTCTTAGGGGCGTTGTGTACGCGCAACGGGGCCGAGGCGATAGGCAACGCCGCTTTTGACTAGAAAGGATTGTTGATGGGGCCGTTCTGACGATTGCTCTTTTTAACCCACTCACAGAAAGGCGAGTTATATGTCATCCTTACAACGAACCATGTCCCTCTTGGCGCTGGGTTTCGCGCTCTTCGCGTCGGCGGTCTCCGCCAGTAAAGGCCCCCAACAATTCATCAGGGTTCACAATGAAACGGCCGTGCAAATTGGCATCTACATCGGCCCCCCCACCGCCGCGATTTATACCGCGCTGAGCACCGTTACCAATGCGCCGGTGAATTTTGTTGCCGCCGGTGGGCAGATCGTCAACAGCGGCGCCTCCGCCACCGACGGAGTTGGAGCCGGGACGCAGCCCGTCTTGGCGGCCGATTTTAGTCAGCCGACCACGACCGGCGGCGTTGAATACATCACCGAAAACGTGGCCGTGGCCGCGAACCAGACCGTGGATGTTTACGTTAAGCCCGGCGTTTCCGGCACGTTCCCGACGATCTATTTCAGCGCCACGCCCTGATGGGCCGATTTGCAACCCACATTGGCCGCTTGGCCGCGGCTTGCCTGGTGGCCGCGCTGTGCTGCGCGCCGTGGCTCGCGCCGTCGCTTGTCTGGTGCGGATGGCTGGGCGTGGCGGGCGCCTTGGCGTTGGCCGTGAGCTTGCCGCCGCGCGCCGGTATGGCGTGGATGTTGGCACTATATGGCATGGCCGTCACGGCCGCGTTCCACTGGGCGCCGAGCGTGCTCGCTCAGACGATGCGCGCCGGCTACGGTTGGGGCGCGGCCGTCTTCGTGCCGCTTGTTTTGTGGGAAGCCGCCCGAGCCGCCCTGCCCTTCTGGTTGGCCGCCCGAATCGTGCTCGGTCAACCGCTGTTTAACGGTTTAACCCGTAGTCAGCTACGGCCAGATGCGCAATTGCCTCTGACCGCCGCCTGGTGGCCGGCGGCGCTGGCGGCCGTGGTTTTGGAATCGGTGACGCCCAGCGTGTTTCCCTGGCGGTTCGGGCAAATGCAAATCGCCTGGCCGCTGACGATTCAGGCCGTCGACCTGTTTGGCGCCCAATGGTCCACCGTGATGGAATTCGCGCACGCCGGCGCCGTGCTGTGCGTGGCCACCGCGTTCGTCGATGCGGTTCGTTCCCGCCGGCTGGCCGCGCCGCTGCGCCGCTTGTCGCGCTCGGGACCGGTCTGGCTGTGCGCCGTCAACCTGCTTTACGGCGCCGCGGCCATGAGCTACTGGTCCCGCCAGGCACGGCTCGCTCCGTCGCGGCGCGTGGCCCTGGTGCAAGTCGACCCCACCTATCAAAGCAGCGCCGAAACGATGCTGCGGTTGACTCAATCCGTCGCCGGCAAGGTCGACCTGGTTTGCTGGCCGGAATCGAGCGGCGGAAATTACCGCGCCGACCTGGACCGGCTTTCCGACTCGCGGCGGGTCTTCGAGCTGTCGCGAAATCCGCAGCGCGGCCTGCGCCCTTGGCCGCGGCCCACCTGCCCGCTTCTGTTGGGAGGCCAGACGTTCCGCGGCGACAACCGGCATCCCAGCGAGCTCTACCAATCGGCCATTTTGCTGGACAGGCAAGAGCGCATCGTGGGGCGTTACCACAAGCGGCTGCTGATGCCGTTCGGCGAATACGTGCCCGGCAAGGGCTGGATTCCAGGGATCGGCCGGCTGTTTCCCCTGCGGGAGGTGATCGTGCGCGGGCGGGAGGCCACCGTGCTGACGGCCGATGGCAACGCGCGGCTGGGGGTCATGATCTGCTATGAAGACATGCATCCGGAAATCGCGCGATCGTTGGTGGCGAATTCGGCCAATCTGCTCTGTTCGCTGATCAACGGCGCCTCGTTCGGCAATCCTTTGACCCTGCGCCAGCACCGCCTGCTGGCCCAATTGCGCGCCGTCGAGTTCCGGCGGTATCATCTGCGCGCGTCGTCGACCGGCGAGACGTGCGTCATCTCGCCGGTAGGCCGCGTGGCAGCGCGGCTGCCGTTGCAAACCGCCGGAATTCTGACCGCCAAGGTCGCCTTGCTCGACGCGCGGACCTTGGCTTGCTGGACCGGCGGCGTCTTCCCGTGGGTTTGCTGCTTGCTTCTGCTCCGCTTGCTCGGCCGCCAGAACTACTCCGATTACTCAGACTACTCAGACGGCCGATCCGCGGGGATGTAGGGAATCAAACCCTTTTCAAACGCCATTTGTTGAAGCTCGCGCGGGCAATCGCGGATGTCCATGCCGCCAGGAGCGGACGATTTCAAGTTCGTCGTTCGTGAGGCCGGCCGCGTTATCGGACACAAAATCGTCGACAAGATCGAGTCGCGGGATCAGAGCGTTGCGAACCTCAAGGTCATCAGGTTCGAGGAGCATCTGCCGATCGTTGTTTGACGGGGGTTGACAAATTGGTTCGCGGCGCTTGCTCGCTAGGCACGGCCCTTTACTATACATGGCTTGGTCGATTGCGCGAACAACTCCCCTGCCCTGCCCCGCCGAGCCGGCGGGCAACAAGCTTGACCGGGTTTCCGATCGACCTTAAAACGAAATGGGCGATTTCTCCCTTCTTCAAGGCTGCCTTGCCATGATGACGCTATCCCGCATTTCACCTCTCGCTCACCGGCCTGTGAACACCTTGCCCGGCTTGCGAGTTTCCGCCTACGAACGCGCGGCGAGTTGGCTGCTGGCGTGGCTGCTCTTGACGTCGGCAGTGGCCTTGTGCCTGTTCGTCGTGTGGCTCGGCATGCAAGGGATATCGCCGACCTACCAGGCGGCGTCCGTGAACCTGCTACCCATGGGCGGCACGGGCGGCCAAGGCGAGTTCGGACAAGATTTGTCGCTGGCCTCGCCGAGCGCGGACGAGGCCGCCGCCGAGAGTGATCTGAACGAACCGGGTTTCGAGCCGCTGCTGAAAACGATCATCGCCGCGGCGGCAATTCACGCCGCCCAATTCGATGAAGAATCGTCATTTGAGGATGAACGGCACGGCCGCGACAAAAAAAAGGGGACAGCAGCGGCGGCGGGTGGCGGTGAAGGCAATGGTCCCGTGGGCATGCCGCCGCACCTGCGCTGGGAGATCGACTGGGGCGGCGCCGACACGCTGGAAACCTACGCGCGCAAGCTCGATTTTTTTGGTATCGAGTTAGGCGCCTATGGCGTTCCCGGTCCCGGTCAGGTGACCTACGTCAGCGGGCTTTCTCGCCCGCGGCCAGATGTTCGCGTTGGCGCGTCGAAAGCGGACCAACGGCTTTACATGTCGTGGCGCGGCGGCGCACGCAAAGCGGCCGACCGCGGTTTGGCCGCCAAGGCGGGCGTCTCGCCCGTCACGATTCTGTTGCAGTTTTTCCCGCCTGAGACTGAGGAGTTGTTGTTGCGGGTCGAGCACGCTTATGGCAATCGCGCAGCCGCGACCATCCGCAAGACGCGCTTCGGCGTGCGCGCCGCCGGCAAAGAATACGAGTTCTTCGTGGTCGAACAGCGGTATTTGTGATTCGGCTTCC
>DASVGM010000854.1:0-2505 GCA_036379555.1 Pirellulales bacterium
TTGTGCGCTCACGGTCACAGCCTCCTTGCTGCCTTAGTGGGTTCTTTATCAAACCCTAAGATAATCAAGTGCTGTGACTTGCGCCTATTTCAACGGTATTGGGGCAAGCCCCGATCGTGGCGGAATGAATCTAGTATCAAGGAAGTCGGGGCACGACAACCGATTTTGCGCAGGCCAGGATGGGCCTCCTGGCCCGTCACGTTCGATTGGTGACGGGCCAGGAAGCCCATCCTACAAAGCCCCGGTCTCGCAAAACTGCAGGTTGGCGCGCAAATTGAGTTCAGCGCGAAAGCGATTGCTCTTGGCGGCTATGGCAGGAAGAATTACGTTGTTGGAAGCCCCCGGGGGTGTTGCGACTACCCAGCGATCAATCAGATAGATAAGGAGTGTGAAATGTATTGGGGATGGAAGCCTTACGTGCCCGTGGCCAAACGCCGAGCCAATGCCGCCCAGGCCGCCCAAAAACTTGCCAAAAAGCGCGGCCGTGAATTACAACCGATTTCGATCGCCGGCCGAAAAATCGCCCAAACCTTTTGGGGCGAGGCCTGGTGCGATAGCCTGGAGAACCACAGCGACTTTGAGAACCGCCTGCCTCGTGGCCGCACCTATGTGCGCAACGGCTCGGTGATCGACCTCGAAATCACTCGCGGCCACGTCGAAGCGTTGGTGAGCGGCTCCGAGATTTACACGGTGCGCATCGACATCACCGCTCTCAAAGCCGCCCATTGGAAACAGCTTAAAGGCGACTGTTCCGCGTCGATTGATTCGTTGCTTGACCTGTTGGCCGGACGATTCTCCGATGGCGTCATGCGACGGCTGACCGACCCCAATCAGGGCCTCTTTCCATTATCCAAAGAGATTAAAATGTCTTGCAGTTGCCCGGATTGGGCGACGCTTTGCAAGCACGTGGCGGCGACGCTCTATGGCGTGGGCGCGCGGCTCGATCACGAGCCGGAGCTTCTCTTCTTGCTGCGCGGCGTCGATCATACCGAGCTGGTGAGCGAGGCCGTATCGGGCGGCAATTTGGAGACGGCGCTGAGCGGATCGGGCGCAGCCCTGGCCGGCGAAGACCTTGGCGCCATGTTCGGCATTGAGCTTGATTCAGCCGCAGCCGATGAAGCGCCCCGCAAACGCGGCCGGCGCGTCGCCACGACGGCCAAGCAGGCCGCGCCCGCCACCGCGACGAAGCGGCCGGGCAAAAAGAAAGCCGCCGAGCCAGCGACGCCGGTGATCGTCATGGAGAGGCCCGCCACCAGAAAACCGAGGGCAACCAAGCGAAAGCAGCCGGCCAAGAAGGAGGTTGTCGTCGTCATCGACGCGAAGCCGTTGGAGAAGCGAAAGCGGTCGGCCCGTCGGAAGTCGATATGAACGAACCGCCAACGACGCATGAGCACGCTTTACCAGACAATCAAACGGCTTGTCGCCGCAGGTCAGTATATCATAGGAGAGCACGCGTCCGATCGGCTTGACGGCATGGAGTTCAAAGCCGTGTGGTCCTATTTACGCCGAAGCGGCGTGGCAAAGCTTGTTACGGTTCATTTTTACGATGAGGCTGAGGATTAAGTGGTGCGAATTCCTGGTAAGAGGTTGAAGCGAAGACGGCTGATTGAAGGCGGGCGGTTTATCGTGGCAATCGACGTGAAGATGGTCATTCCTGTGGACGACGACTCTGAGCCGTGCTACGAATCGGATACGGTCGAATTGCTAAAGCAAGTGGCCGAACGCGCCGTGACTGGCGACCGGCCCTGGCTTCTGCGGCACGGAACAGTCTATGAACTGGTTCCGGCGGATTGAAGGTTGCACGTCTGGGGATCGCCGCTGTGCCGGGCGCTGTCGAGAAAATGTCAAACGAAGCAAAAGTATTACGACCGCCCGCCGAGGCGTTTTACGCCGAGGAATTGGCGGCGCTGGCCAAGGCCGATCGTGAGCCGCGTCCGCCCGGCTGGCGGCTCTCGCCCCGTGCCGTCCGCGGTTTTATTTGCGGTTCAAAAAAACCGGCGATCGAGCGCAAGTTCTTCGGCGATGACGTGCTGGTCGAACGGGCCATCGTCGGCCTGGCCGGAAATCGCGGCCTGTTGCTCGTCGGCGAGCCGGGCACCGCCAAGTCGATGCTCTCTGAACTCTTGGCCGCCGCCATTTCGGGCTGCTCCACCAACACCATTCAAGGCACCGCCGGCACCACCGAAGACCAAATCAAATACTCCTGGAACTACGCGCTGCTCTTGGCCGAGGGGCCGTCGCCCAAGGCGCTGGTGCCCGGCGCGCTGCATGTCGGCATGAGCCAAGGAACGCTGGTGCGATTTGAGGAGATCACCCGCTGCCCGCCGGAAATCCAGGATACTTTGGTGAGCGTGCTCTCCGACAAGCTAATGACCATACCCGAACTTCATGGCGACGAACGCGTGCTCTTGGCGCGGCCGGGATTCAACGTCATCGCCACTGCCAACATTCGCGATCGCGGCGTGCATGAAATGTCGAGCGCGCTGAAGCGCCGCTTCAATTTTG
>DASVGM010000855.1:0-9251 GCA_036379555.1 Pirellulales bacterium
TTTCACGAAGGCCGCTGGGTGGCCGATTACCGGCGGCTGCGCATCATGGCCATCCGTAGTTCCCCATGACCGAAAACACCGAATTGCTCGCTCCCGCGGGAGATTGGCTGTCGCTGCGCGCGGCGGTCGCCAACGGCGCCGACGCCGTCTATTTCGGCCTGTCGAACTTCAACGCGCGACACCGCGCGACCAACTTCACGCAGGAGGAGCTGCCCGCGGTCATCGACTATTTGCATCGCCACAACGTGCGCGGCTACGTGACGTGCAACACACTTATCTTCAGCGACGAATTGCCGGAAATCAGCCGTTTGATCGCCGCCATCGCCGCGTCCGGCGCCGACGCGGTGATCGTGCAAGATGTCGGGCTGGCGCGGTTGATCGCGCGTTTGGCGCCCGGACTCCCCGTGCATGGTTCCACGCAGATGACGCTTACCGAGCCGCGCGGAATTGAGTTCGTCCGCCGGTTGGGCGTCGAACGAGTCATTCTGGCCAGAGAGCTCTCTTTGAACGGCATCGCCCACATTCGCGCCGCGACCGATTTGCCGGTTGAAGTTTTCGTTCACGGCGCCTTGTGCGTGGCCTATAGCGGACAATGCCTGACCAGCGAGGCGCTGGGCGGCCGCAGCGCCAACCGCGGCCAATGCGCTCAGGCATGCCGCTTGCCTTATGACCTCATCGTCGACGGACACCAGCGCGATCTGGGCGATTACGCTTATTTGCTCAGTCCGCAAGACCTGGCCGGGCACGATCACGTGAGCGACCTGGTGCGGCTCGGCGTGGCGAGCCTGAAAATCGAGGGCCGCCTGAAGAGCGCGCAATATGTCGCCATGACGACCCAGGTGTATCGCAAGGCGCTCGACGCGGCGCGGCAGGGGCGGCCCTTCGCCCTCAACCGGCAAGAGCGGCTTGACCTGTCACAGAGTTTCTCGCGGGGCTTTACCCCCGGCTTTCTGGAAGGCGACAACCATCAGCGGTTGGTGCAGGGCAGGTTTCCCAAAGCGCGTGGCGTGTTGCTCGGCACGGTCGTCGAATGTCATGCGGATCGCGCCATCGTCGAACTGGATGAATCGCATGCCCAGGGCGGCTCGATCGAGCAGGCGGTAAAGCCCGGCGACGGCGTGGTGTTTGACGAAGGACACCCGGAGCAAGACGAGCAAGGCGGGCGAGTCTTGGCCGTCGAGGTTGACGGTCAGTGGCGGGTTGAAATCCGCTTTCATTCCGGCGCCGTGAACCTGGCCGCGGTGCCGCGTGGCAGCCTGGTTTGGAAGACGGACGATCCGGAGTTTCGTCGTCGTATGCGGAGCAGCTTCGCGCGCGACCGCGTGGCACGGCGAGTGAGCCTTTCCGTGCGGCTATTTGGGGAACGCGGCGGAGCATTGCGGGCGGAGTTTTCGACCGGCGACAGCGTGGCAACGGTTGAGTGGCCGGGGCCGCTGGAATTGGCCCGACGCCATGCCATCGACGAAGCGCTCGTGCGCGAGCAGTTTGGCCGCCTTGGCGACACGCCCTTTGAGCTTGGTCAGGTCGAACTGGCGATGACCGAACCGCTGATGGTTCCCAAGAGCGTGCTCAACGACCTGCGTCGTCGCGCGGTCGAGGAGCTTTTGGCGATGTCGGCGCAAGAATTACGCCGTCGGCAAATCCGCTTTTCGGCGCTGGACGAACTGCGGCAACAAATTGCCGATGAGGGCGCGGCGGCGAATGATTCACCCGTGGGGCGGCCTGCCAGGCCGTCTGGTGAAAGAGACGACTCGGCGAGCCGCCCCACAGATGCGCCAGCGCTGACGGTGCTGGTCCGCACGTCGGAGCAACTCGAAGCGGTTTGCGCCTGGCGGGCGAATGGCGATGACGCGGGAGCGGTCGAATCACGCCTACCGTTTCGCCCGGAAATGGTTTATTGCGATTTTGAAGACGTGCGCCGCTATCGCGAGGCGGTGGCCACGGCGCGGGGGTCTGGGCTGGCGATCGGCCTGGCCACGTTACGTATCATTAAACCTGGCGAAGAGGGGCTGTTAGCCAAGATCGCTTCGGCCGAGCCTGACGCGGCGCTCGTGCGCAATCTGGCCGCGCTCGATTGGTTTAAAGAGCACTCGCCGGCGATTGCCTTGGTGGGCGATTATTCGCTCAACGTCGCCAACGAACTGACCGCCGACCTGTTTTTGCGTGCCGGACTGAGCCGACTCGTGCCCAGTTACGATCTGAACTGGGAGCAACTCGGCGCCATGCTGACCCGTATCGCCCCAGGCCGCTTTGAAGCGGTGGTTCATCAACATATACCGATGTTCCACACCGAACACTGCGTCTTCGCGGCCACCTTGTCAGAAGGCAAAGACTGGCGCGACTGCGGCCGGCCATGCGACCGACATCGAGTGGAGTTGCGAGATCGCGTGGGGGCCGAGTTCCCGCTTTTGGCCGACACGGGCTGTCGCAACACCATCTTTAACGCCGTCGCCCAGTCGGCGGCCGAGTATCTGCCGCGCATGCTGAAACTTGGCCTGCGGCATTTTCGTCTGGAGTTGCTGCGCGAGGATGCCGCGCAGACTCAAACATTGCTCACGCGATATTGGCGCGTGCTGGCCGGCCTGGACGACGGCCGATCCGCCTGGCGCGGCTTGCAGGTCTTGCACCAACTTGGCGTGACTCGCGGCACACTCAGTTGAGGCATTCGCTATCGAACATCGCGCGATTTCAGCGAAGCTTGGCCTGGCCCGCGCACGCGCAGCACACGCGCCTGCATTCCAACAATCATAAAGAGAATTCGGTACGCTCGACCGCGGGGAGTTTTGAAAAGCCGTTGACGCAGATCGAGGCGAAGCCGTTTTGCTTCGGGCGCCGCGGCGCAGAATTCGGCGTCACGTTCCAGTGCCGCTGCGGCATCGAGAAATGCCGCATACCAATTCGCCGCTCCGCGCGCGGAGCGCTTCGCAAGCCACGTATAGATAGAATCGATATCGGTCTGTGCCCGCCGTAAGAGGAGAACTTGAAATGCCATTATTTGGCCTCAAGGCCCTGGCGTCGGCGGAATTCGCGATCAAAACGATCTAGCGGCACTCCCCCATCGCCGTTCTCCATATCATCCAGTGCCTCTTGCACCGCCAAGATGTCCTCGTCTTTGGCCTCAGCGATCGGATGGCTCAAACGCCAGAGGTCGAGTGCCTCTTCCGGAGAAACGCTGCCAAGCCCCGCGTTCAATTGCTCCGCAATAAAACGGTGAAAGCGGCCCAACTCGGTATCGACAATGGCGGACATAAGATGACCGTAAGTTTTATCTCGTGCTTCCGATAATCATAGCAGCCACTCCTGCGCTTGAATAGCCGGCTCCCGCCCCCCCTCGGTCCATTTGTCGAATCGACATGTTGGGCGCGCTTTGCCGATCAAGCCGAGTTGCCCTGAGGCGACGATTTGGCCGTCAACAGCGCTTCTTCCAGCATCAAATTCGCTTTGTTTGATGCCGCCGCGGAACTGCGCCGTACGCTTTCGTGTTTTGCCCAGCCCCGTCGCGACGAGCGCTTTGTCCAGCCATTGTTTTTGGATATACTCGACGATTGGCATTCCGCAAGGCACGAAAAAGATGGCTGAATATCGTCACAGTTTGACAAAGATGTTGGCGCGGCACGTCGATGGGCCATACGACCCAGAGCATCGGGAACTCATCAAGCAGAATCGGCAGGATTTTGCCTCCGTAGACGAAATATCAGAAAGAACAGCCCTTTAGAGGAGATTCATCATGCGATTCGTTGACATACGGGTGGCAGCGGTCTGTTTGATCGCCGGCCTGACCGGTATCGGCGCACTGGGGCAGGCGGCGGCAAGCGAGCCGGCGATGCCTGCGGGGTGGAGCACCGCGGCGCCGCGCGATGAATTGCGGCCGGACTTTTCCTATGCGGAGCACGGCGGTCGCGACGCGAAGGGCGCCTTTGTGATTCTGGCCGAGCGCGAAGGTCTGGATGGCTGGTGGACCACGACCATTCCCGTTGAGGGCGGGCGGCACTACCGCTTTCACGCGGTGCGAAAAGTCGCCGGCGTCGCCGTGCCGCGGCAAACGGCGGTCGTGCGCGTCGTGTGGCAGAACGACAAAGCGCAGCCCGTGCCGAGCGAAGCGTTTACCACGCGGAATTACTTGAAGGGCTGGCAACTGGTCGCCGAGGCGGAATTCCCCACCGACAAACAAACCGACGCCGACGGCTGGACGGATGTGGGCGACATTTACCGGGCGCCATCCAAGGCGACCCGCGCGGTGATTGAGCTTCATTTGCAATGGGCGCCGCCGGGCGGGCGCATTGAATGGAGCGAAGTATCGCTTGCGCCCACCGCCGCTCCCGCCGCGCGGAAAGTGCGCTTGGCGGCGGCGCATTTTCGGCCCAGCGGAAAATCCGCCGCCGCCAATTGCGCGGAAGCCGCGCCGCTGGTGGCCGAAGCCGCCAGGCAAAAGGCCGACCTGATCGTGCTCGGCGAAACGCTCCCTTACTACGGCCGCGGTTTGCCCGCGGCCGACACGGCCGAGCCGGTGCCCGGCCCCACGACCGATTATTTTGCCGCGCTGGCCAAGCGGCATAACCTCTATATTGTGCTGAGCGTCTTCGAGCGCGAAGGGCACCTAGTCTACAACACGGCCGTGGCGCTTGGGCCGGATGGCGCGCTCGTGGGCAAGTATCGAAAGGTTTCGCTGCCGCGCAATGAAGTCGCGGCGGGCGTGGCGCCTGGACATGACTATCCGGTTTTCGAGACGCGTTTCGGCAAGCTGGGCATGATGGTTTGTTATGACGGCTTCTTTCCCGAAGTGGCCCGCGAGTTGACCAACCGCGGGGCGGAAGTGATCGCCTGGCCGGTCTGGGGCTGCAACCCGGCTTTGGCCAGTGCCCGTGCCTGCGAGAACCACGTCTATCTTGTCAGTAGCACTTATGAAGACGTCTCTCGCAACTGGATGTTGACGGCGATCTACGGACACGACGGCCAACCGCTCGCCCAGGCCGAGAAGTGGGGCACGATCATCATCGCCGAAGTTGATCTCGACCAGCGGCTGCAATGGCCCAGCCTGGGCGACTTTAAGGCCGAGCTGCCCAGGCATCGCCCGGAGCGATAGACGCGGCAAGAGTAACGCGGGGCGCCCTGGTGATGGAGAGATTTCCGGCTTCCGCCCCAGGATTTCAGCATGCCTCAATAGGTCTGGTTTTTCAGCGGATGGCAAGTTATTATTGGAATATGGACGTCTCGACTCACTCCGGCGCTGCTTTTGATCTACCAGCGGCGCAAACCACAAGCGGCTCGCTATCGACATTCGATCCCGTGGGGCGACCGATTCAACTCACCGCGGCGGAGATTCGCAAGCGCAATCTTATCGCGCTGGCGGCACTTGAGGTCGTCGAGCAGATTGGAAATGCCGCGGAGCAGCGTGAGACACTCGACTATCTCAGGCGCGCTGTTGACCAAGACCGGTTGTCGGAGGGGCGCCGTTTCACTCCATGAGGCTTGTCGTCCTCGACTGATATCGTCACGATCGCGACAGACAATCAGCGCCACCTTTCCCGGTTTCCCGGTATCGACGCGCGACGCTGGCAGTCGATCACCTCCTGAGAAACGAAGCCTATCCGACGATTAGCCGATTGAATCACGAAACTGGCGTGGATGGAGTCGCGCCGGTGCAGGTTTTATGGAACGCTTAATCTACGAAGCCCCTGACGGCGACCTAATCATCCAGCCCACGCCCGAACAGTTGGCGGCAATCATCCGGCACGCCGGTCATGAGTATTGGCAGCGCGGTGGAGACGGTGAGGCTGCCATTCGGGTTGCCAAGCGGCACGACGACGGCCGAAATGTATCGCACGCCGTCATCTTGCGCGATGGAACGAAGGTGGAATATGCCGCCGGACAGCCGGAGTTGTGGATCAAGCAACCTGAGCCAGAGCGTTTCTTCTTAACTTGGGACTGTCATCAGGGGCCGATTGTCCCCTATGACGGTTCCGGCTGCGAGGCATTCGTGATGGATGAGCGCGGCGGCAATCCGTTCAAGATTCCGCGTGCTTGTCTGGTGGCGCCGGCCGAAGCCGTCGAGACTGTGCGCGAGTTCCTTCAATCTCGCGGGCGTTCCAAGGTGGTTCGTTGGCTATCTTGGTATGAATTACCTTTGCCGGCTGATTGGGATGATTATCTCTGATTCTGAACCTGGCGCCGCGGCCGATCTTCACGTCGCGACTCTGGCGATGGCACGCGCCAGCGCGGCCATGCCGTGCTCAATGCGCTCGCACGATTGCACACCAAAACTCAGCCGCATGGTGTTGCGGCGCACCGCGTCGCCTTCGGCCGGAAAACAAAACTCGCCCGGCACGTAGAGCACGCCTTCGCCGACCGCCAGGTCAAACAGCGTGCCATCTGGCCCGGCGTCGATTTCGCGCGGCAACTCAACCCAAACATATAGCCCGCCTCGTGGCCGCACCCATCGCACGCCAGCAAGCGAACCGAAATACTTGTCGGCCGCCGACAACATGGCGGCCAGCTTGGGTCGGTAGGCCGCGCGCAACCGCTCGACGTGCGGCCGCCAAAGTCCGGCTTCAAGCACTTTGGCTAAAAGATGCTGATTCAAATTCGCTGAACCGAAGTTGATGTTCCCCTTCTGATCGCAAACCGCCGCGGCCAGCGGTTTGGGCAGCACGCCATAACCCACCCGTATGCCGGGCGAAAATGATTTGGAAAACGTCTGTGTCGAAACGACCATGTCGCCCGCTTCGTCGTAGCAGCGCAGCGATGGCAGGTCGTCGGCGGTGTAACGCAGTTCGCGATAGGCCATGTCATCAATGATATGAATGGTTCGGCCGGCTTCGCGCGACCAACGGCGCATCAACTCGACGATCTCCGGCCGCCGCGCCGCCGAAAGCGTGGTGCCGCGCGGATTATCAAAGTAACTGACAAGGTACAGCGCCTTGACCAGCGGCAGCCGTCCCTCGCCGCGCAGCCGGGCCAACGCGCCGTCCAACGCGTCGGGAATCAAGCCCTCTTCATCACTCGCCACACCGAGAGAATGCACGCCCAGGTTCTTGAGAATGCCAGAATAGACAAAGTACGTGGGCGAAGTGCAAAGCACGATGTCGCCCGGATCGCACAAGGTATCGGTAATCAGGTACAACAACTCATTGCTGCCGGCGGACAGCACGACGCGGTCGGCCGAAAGGCCGGTTTCGGCCGCCGTTTGGCCATCGGCCGCCAGCAAGTCGGCCAGCACACGCTCACGCAGGGGCGCGAAGCCGAGCGTGGTTCCATATTGCAGGGCCGAACGCGCCTCCAGCGGTTCGGCCAACAAGGCCGCTAAAGCCTGCCTCGTTTCTTCGACCGGCAAGCTCTGCTGATCGACAAATCCCGCCGCCAGGGAAATCAGGTGCGGGTGCGACAGCGCCTGGTGCATGAGTTGGCTGATCGGCTGTCCGCCGGCACGGCGGGCACGTTGGCTGAATGTTTCGGGTTGCGGCATCGAAAACGTAAGTTAGGGCGAAGTGGCCGTATTATGTTGAATCGTGAGAGTGCGTCAACCAAGAAGACAGGGTTCAGGGTTCCGGGTTCAGGATGTTCGTTGAATGGCGCCATTTTACAGTACCGGCCGGGCAAACCGAGGTCGATGTTGAATCACACGAGCACAATCTTGGGGCGGCTCGCCGAGCCGTCTTTTGCATCAGACGGGCCGGCGGCCCGCCCCACAATTCGGTTTTGGGATAGGCCCTTAATCCAACATCTCTCACTCAGTGTGAAAAGTGTCGATTTCTCGCTAGAATGGCACTTACTATGGCAAACTCCGCACACCAAACTTCGCCATCCCCACAACTGATTCTGGCAGTCAACGGCGGTTCGTCCAGCATCAAATTCGCTGTGTTTGACGCCGCCATTGAACTGCGCCGCACGCTTTCGGGCGGCATCGACCGCATCGGGCTGAGCGGTGGCACGCTTAAAATCAAAGACGCCGCGACCAACCAATCCGAGCAGGCGCCGCTGGCGACCAGCGGCCACGCCGAAGCGGTCGAACGGCTTGTCGAATGGCTTGCCCCGCGAACGGATCTCTCCGCGTTGGCGGCGATCGGCCATCGCATCGTGCATGGCGGCCCGACGCTTTTGCAGCCTTGCTGGATCGACGACGGCGTGCTCACGGAGTTGCGCCGCTTGGCGCCGTTCGATCCCGAACACTTGCCCGGCGAGTTGGATCTGATTGAAGGTTTTCGCCGTGCCACGCCGCACGCCCGGCAGGCCGCCTGCTTTGACACTTCCTTTCACCGCAACCTGCCCGACGTGGCGCGCACGCTGGCCATTCCGCGTCAATATGCCGCGCAAGGCGTTCGCCGTTACGGATTTCATGGCCTTTCGTATTCGTACCTGGTCGAGGAACTATCGCGGCTCAACCCGGCCGCCGCGGCGGGCCGCGTTGTGCTGGCCCATCTGGGCAACGGGGCCAGCATGGCGGCGGTGGCGAGCGGCAAGTGCATCGATACAACAATGGCCTTCACACCTACGGCCGGATTGGTGATGAGCACGCGCTCCGGCGATTTCGATCCCGGCCTGGTGCGATACTTTATTGAAGAAAAAGGCATGTCGGCTTTGGAGTTTCACGAGCTGGTCAATCGGCGATCGGGCCTGTTGGGCGTTTCCGAGACCAGTTCCGATATGCGCGATCTGCTCGCCCGCTGGGCAGATGACTCAAGAGCGGCCGAGGCGGTGGCCCTGTTTTGTTACCAGGCGAAGAAGACGATCGGCGCGTACGCCGCCGCGCTGGGAGGGCTCGACGCGATCGTCTTTTCCGGCGGCATCGGCGAAAACGCCCACGAAGTACGCGCGATGATCTGCGACGGACTTGAATACCTGCAGGTGGTCGTTGACGCTTCTCGCAACGCGGCCGGCGAGTCTCTCATTTCCACCGCGGCAAGCCGGACCCGAGTATTTGTCATTCGCACCGACGAAGAACGGGTGATCGCCACGACGCTCCGCGACTTGCTGGCGGCGGGCGTTGCCGATGCTTGACGGACGGGGCGGGGGTGGCTAGGCTTGCGGGGGTAGTGTCCGCTTGAGGGCTGTTGTTCTTCCCTTTTTTTCGCGTTCAGCGAAAGACTCAGTCGGTCGGGCGGAGCGAACCTATGAGGGCCAATATGTCGCGTGGGGTTTTGGAATCGACCGCGAAGCGTGTCGCGGCGGGACGAGCGCAGCGAGTCCCGCCGTCTGCCGTCTGCCGTCTGCCGTCTGCCGTCTGCCGTCCAGTGCAATTTGCAATTTGCAATTTG
>DASVGM010000856.1:0-4365 GCA_036379555.1 Pirellulales bacterium
GCCCCACGATGGCGTCTCGATTAGAACTAGCTTTTTGGATAGGCTCTAAATCCCAAAGCCGCGCGGTGGCGTCATGGCTGACGGTCGCCAACCAACGGCCGGTAGGGTCGAAGGCCGCGCGCCACACACCGCCGCCGTGGCCGCCGAGCACCAGCCGCTCAGCCGGTGAATCGCCCGATCCAATGTCCCACAACGACGTGGTGCGATCGGCCGAGGCGGCGGCCAGCCAGCGACCGTCGCCGCTGACCTGCAAGTCGAGCACGGTGCGCGTGGGGCCGCGCAATATCAGGGGCAGCGCCGCGCCGTCGTGTCGAGAGAAATCCCAAACGCGCGGCGCGGTGTCGCGCGCGGCCGTCACCAAGTGGCGGCCATCCTCGCGCAACGCCAGCGCCAATAGCGTGCGGTCATGTCCGCGCATGACTATCGCGTCGGCCGCCGGATCGGCCGCTTCCAGATCCCAAAGCCGGGCCGTCTTGTCGGCGCCGCCACTGGCCAGCCAGCGGCCGTTGGCGCTGACGGCCAGACTGAAGATGCCGCCGTCGTGGCCGCGTAGCGTTTGCGAACTTGTCGCCGTGGCGCCGCCCAAGCTCCAAATACGGATCGTGCCGTCATAACTTCCGCTGAAGAGTCGGCGGCTGTTGCTGCTGATCGCCAGCGAGTTGATGGCGTCGTCATGGCCGGTGAGCGTCGCCGCCGATTCGGCAATGTCGTCGGCCGTCAATTGCCAGACGTGAGCGGCGCCGTCGGCGGCGCCGGCCGCCAACCACTGGCTATCGGGGCTGATGGCCACTGCCAAAACGGCGTCGCCCGCCGGCAGAACTTGCGGCGAAGCGGCCGGGTTTCCCGCGGCGAGATTCCACAGCCGAACCGTTTCATCGCCGCCGCCGGTGGCCAGCCAGCGGCCATCGTCGCCAAAAGCCAAGACGTCGACATCGCCCGTGTGGCCTTTGAGCACCACGGCCGCTTCGCTCGGTGAGTCGGCAGACAACTCCCAGAGCCGGGCCGTTTTGTCTTTGCTGACAGTGGCGAGAAACCGTGAGTCGGCAGCGAAGGCCAAGGCATTGATCGACGCCGAATGCCCGGCGAGCACGCGCGATTCCGCAGCCGGCTTTTGCGCCGCCATGTTCCAAAGACGTGCTTCATGGTCGCCCCCGGCCGTAGCCAGCCAACGGCCATCACGACTGAACGCGATCGCCCAGACGGGTTCTTTGTGGCCGGAAAGGACGAGGGGCTTTGGCGCCGCGGAGCGGCGGTCGAGATCCCAAAGGCAGACCGCGCCGTCTTCATCGCCCGACGCGGCCCAGCGGCCATCGTGGCTGAGGGCGATGGTTTGCAGCGGCGCTTGATGACCGACGAGCGGTTGCCCGCCCACCACGGCCAGGGCATCGCACAGCGCCTGGCGCGATTCGGCCAAAGGAGGCTCGTCATGGTCGCTGAGCGTTTGGAGCGATTCGACAGCCAGCAGCAAACTGAGTTGCGGCAAACTGCGCAGCGCTTCGTTCGATTGTGAGGCGAGCCGTGAGGCGTCGGCGATGCGCGCCTGGCGCTCGGCGTGGCGGCGCGCCTCTTCCTCTTTTGATTTGGCGTGGATGGCGGCCGTGGCGCTTTGGTCGGCCCGGCGACGTTCACCTTCGACAAAAAACATGGCCACCGTCGAGGCCACCGTCACCAGGCAGAGCGCGGCCACGCCCGACAAGGCCCACGCGCGATGATGACGCGCCCAACGGGCCACGCGGCGCGGCAACGAGTCGGGCAGGGCGGCGACCGGTTCATCCGCCAGCCAATGCTCCAGGTCGTCGGCCAAGGCGCCGGCCGAAGGATAGCGCTCGGTGTGTTCGCGGGCCATCGCTTTAAGACAAATCGCCTCCAGCGCGGCCGACACCGTTTTATTGATGCTTCGCGGCGGTGGAAACTGGCCGCGCTGCACCTTCTGCAAGATGCCGCTGACGTCGCCCGCGGTGAAGGGAGATTGTCCGGTCAGCACGTAATACAAGGTCGCCCCCAAGCTGTAGACGTCGCTGGTGGCGTCAATTAGATCGAGGCGGCCCAGGGCCTGCTCGGGACTCATAAACTGAGGAGTTCCCAAAGCGGTGCCCATCATGGTGGGCATCGATGTGGCGATCGATTGGGAGGCCAGCGGCTGCTCGTCGAGTGTACGATGCGTTTCCGGCCGGCCAACGAGTTTGGCCAAGCCCCAATCCACCACGAGCGTCTCGCCGAATTTGCCGAGCATGATGTTGCCCGGTTTGATGTCGCGATGAATCACGCCCCGGCTATGCGCATATTCCAACGCCTGGCAGACGGTAACCAGCCGCGCCAGCAGCTTGCGAAATTCCAGTGCCCGTTGGCCGGCGTCCAGCTTCGCCCCGGCCCCATGAAACTCATCCACGGCATCGCTCAAACTCATACCGCGAATAAACCGCATGGCGTAATAGGGACGGCCGTCGCGATACGTTCCCAAGCCATAGACCGGCACGATGCCGGGATGTTCCAGCCCGCCGGTGATTTCGGCTTCAAGCACGAAGCGGCCGCGGCTCACCTCATCGTCGGCGAAGCGGTCTTGAATCTGCTTCAGCGCCACCTCGCGGTTGAGTTCTTCGTCGTGGGCGACGAGAACCTCACCCAGCCCGCCGCGGGCATGCGGTCGCACGGGTCGATAGCGCAGACCGGCCTCCGGCGCGCTGGCGGCAAAGGCCTGCGTGGCATAAGCGTCAACCCCCGCCGCGCCCTTGGCGCGTACCGGCTCGGGTGCCGACTTGGGCGGTTCGCCCGCCGGCTGAGAGGTCCACATCATAGTTTGGGGGACTGCCGCCGCGGGTGTGTCGGGGACGGCGTTTTCCGGCCGCTCGACAGGCGGATGGTGTTCTTCAGGCTTCATTCCAAATGCCGCGGTTGAAAGTCGTTTCCCTCCAAAGTACCGCGAGAGCGTGCCCCGTGAAAGATGAAAGCATGAGCTTAAGCGATTTCGGCTTTGCCCTGTGGACATGTTGATCTATGCCGCGGAAGCTTGCCCGGCGTGTTGCGGATTCCGTGAGGCCGTAACGCTTGCCATACATGCCCCGATGCGAGTTCAGCGCGGGTTGACGGTGGCCGCGGCGGGCATCGCGGCGCTCTGCTTGGAGCTTCAGCGGCTGCGGCGTTTTGCTTTTTTGTTGAACCCTGTCAGGCCGCCAATTATATTGGCAAGCTTTCACCGTCGCAGGTCGGAGTTAGCCCATGTCAGCCTTTCGTGCTCTTTTCTTAAAGCGCCACTCTCGCCGTCGCTCGGCAGTCTCACGTCAGCGGCCGTTGCTGGAACAATTGGAACATCGCCTCGCGCTCTCGGCGGTGGCCTGGACGGGGCCAAATAGCGGCTCGTGGGACGTGGCCGGCAACTGGAGCAGCGGCGCCGTGCCCACCGCGGGCGACGATGTGACCATCGACACCACCGCCGCCCTCACCATCAGCATCCAGTCGGGCGACAGCATCGCCGTGCGGAGCTTGACCACGGGAGCCAACGACACGCTCTCGATCAGCGGCGGTTCACTGACGGTCACCGGCGGCGCGTCCACGCTGAACGGCCCACTCGACATGACCGGTGGCACGCTCACCGCCGACGGCGCCAGCCTCATTGCCAACGCCGCCACTTCCATCTCGGCCGCCAACCTCTACGCCGAATCCGGCGGCACGCTGAGTTTGCCCGATTTATCGACCTACACGTCAAACGGAAACACCCTTGAGGCGACTGGTGCCGGCAGTTCGCTTGCTTTGCCCGCCCTGACCACCATTTCTCACAACGGTCTATTTACTCTGAATGCCTTTTCCGGCGGCAAGGTTGACATAAGCAGCCTCGCCAGCCTGGATGGCGGCAATGCCGCCGGCCTCGCCCTCAATGACACAGGCGGCGGCACGATCCTGGACGGAAACCTCACGAGTCTCAACTTCGTCAACGTCACAGTCGATGGCACCGACGCGCAGGTCGCCGCGCCGTGGACCACCTTGACCAACAGCCAGCTCACCATCAGCGGCGGAGCGTACAATTTGCCGCTGCTGAACGGTCTCGGCGGCACAAGTCTGAGCTTGAGCGGCGGCGCCGCGTTGACCTTGCCCGCGGCGAACATCGACGCCACAAGCAGCGTGACCGTCGCCGGCGCGGCCAGCTTGACCACAACGGGCGACTTGACGAACAATGGCACGCTGACGGTGGACGCGGGAAGTCAAGTAAACGTGGGTGGAAACTTCACGCAAGACGCCGGCGGCACGCTCAGTGTGGAGCTCGGCGGCGCGCCCGCGAGCGGGCAGTTTGGACAGGTCTTGGTCCAAAACGCCGCATCGCTGGCAGGCGCGTTGAATGTCTCCGCCGCCAATGGCTACGTGCCCCAGGTC
>DASVGM010000857.1:0-2296 GCA_036379555.1 Pirellulales bacterium
CCACGTCATGCCGCAATTGTACCAACTTCGCGTCTTCTGGCACGGGCAAACTGGCCGTCGCCAAGCGCTCGCGTCGTTCGACCAGTCCAGGGTCGGTCGGCAGCGGCCGGCGGCTTTCAGCCAGTGAAACCTGCCTGTTGCGATATTCGTCGTCGCGCGAGCGGAAGAAGTTGAGCAACTCTCGCTGCTGATTCGTGGATCGGCTGGCCGGGTCGAGGGCCAAAATGGCGCCGATCTGCCCAGGATACGTCAAACCAAAGCCGCGCGGCGCCCGTGTTACCGAAATGCGGAACCGGCCGAGAATATGTTTGTTATCCGGATAGCGGTGTTCGAGCTTGAAGATCAGCAGCGAGCCGCCCTGCACGCCCAGCGGTTGCTGCGTTTCAAACGTGGCCCAATGGGTGCGGCCCATTTGCGGGTGTACGGCCCAACCGTTGTTGCCGCCGCGATTGCCATCAATCGCCGCGGCGACATCCAAACCCTGCTGGCTGAAATCCGCCACGGCTTTTTCGAGTTTCATAAGCTGCTGCTGACCCGGCTTGTCCTTGGGGGCGACTTTGACTTCAAACTCGGTGAGCACAAAGTTGCCGTTGGGCGACAGGCCCGGCCCGCGACGGGGCGAGGCGTCGTCAGCCAGCGCTTCCAGGCGGATGCCGGTGATGCCGCTCAGATCGGTTTCGGCCGTGACGATGTAATCGACGGGACCGTCTTTTTGCTCGGCCACGATCACGCCATCAGGCCCCGCCGTAAGCAGGACGCCGTTGGAAGCTTGAAGTGATTTTGGCGTGAGCGTCTGCCAGGCCACCGCGGTTGGCTGCTGCGCCAGCGAGCCGGCCAGCTTGGGATCGAGCGTCTTTTCAAAGGCCGCCAAGTCCTGTTCGAGCTGAACCGCCTTCTCGGCTCTCTCTTTTTCAAGCTGCGCCAGCTTCGGGGCCAGTTCTTTTTCATAAGCCGCCAATTCCTCTTGAGCCTTGGCGATGGCCGCCGCGCGTTCTTGCTCTTGTTTGGCGCGGAGCGGTTTGACCTCTTCTTCACGCCGCGCCATACGGGCGGCGAGCATTTGGTTGTCTTCCACGATGCGAGGCAGCGTCTTGAGCGCGACGTCGATCTCACTTTCGGTCGCCGGACGATTGAGAATCCGCAAGAAGACCTCGCCAATCAGCTTGTGGTTGTCGGGTTCGGTGGTCGCCAGTTTCGTCAACTCACTGGCCGGATCGGCGATCGCCTCGGAAACCGTTGGCCCGCTGACCAGGGCCATCACCGGTCCAAGCTGCATGCCGCTCGAGCGTTCGCATTCGCACGCGCTTTCGCGGGCCGGGCGGCCGAACGTGGTGAAAAAGCCGCTCGGCAGATCGACGCCCGAATCGGGCAATTCGGCCGCGCGGGCACCCGGCTTGGCGCCGGGCAGCTTCGACACCGAACCGGTTGCCCGGTGCATGGCGTCGTACAGCATCTCAGCCGACAGCCGCCGGGCCAACGCGTGCGAGAAGTTGATCTTGTCGTCGTCGTTCCACTGGTTCGTCTCGACCGACAGTTGATAGGTGCGCGAGTGGCAAATCAGTTGCAGGATGTGTCGCATGTTGAAGTTCGAGGCGATGAACTCGCGCGTCAGATAATCGAGCAGTTCCGCATTGCTGGGCGGGTTGCCGGCGCGAATGTCGTCGATCGGCTCCATCAGCCCCAGCCCGAACAGATAGCCCCAGAGACGATTGACAAAACTGCGGGCGAAATAGGGATTGTCTTTGGCCGTGATCCAATCGGCAAGTTGTTGGCGGCGCGTGGCGCCTTCTTGGGCCGCGACGGTCGCCACAAACGGGAAGCTGGGGGGCGACACAGCGCCGGTGCGCAGGTGCTTGACCTCGCCGGCGGGCTTATCGACGACGACTTCATACAGCGGCTTGGCCCCTTCGACCGCGGTGCCGCCGATGCGGCGGTCGCCGCTGGCCGGATCGGCTTGCAGGCCGACACGGGCGAAGAACGCCGACAGTTCGTAATATTGGTCTTGAGTCCAACGCTCAAACGGATGGTCGTGGCATTTGTTGCAGTTGAAGCGGATGGCCAAAAACAAATGCGTGGTGTTCTCGGCGGTCAACTCCGGATCGCGGAGAATCTTGTAGTACGACGCCGCTGGATGCTCGCGGTTGGAGCCGCTGGCCACAAGAATTTCGTGGACGAACTGGTCGTACGGCGTGTTCTTGGCCACCTGCTCGCGAATCCACTGGCGGAAGGCGACGGCGCCCTCCGCGCCCAGGAATTTGCGGTTCACTTGCAGCAGGTCCGCCCATTTGTTCGTCCA
>DASVGM010000858.1:0-5928 GCA_036379555.1 Pirellulales bacterium
CCCAATCCCCAATCCCCAATCCCCAATCCCCAATCCCCAATCCCCAATCCCCAATCCCCAATCCCCAATCCCCAATCCCCAATCCCCAATCCCCAATCTCCAATCCCTAATCCCTGTCCCTCATCCCTCATCCAACACTCCGAGACGACCAACCACACGGACCATGACAAACGGCAAAAACGGACACGCATCGGTCCTTCCGGCCGATCCGCACTGGTACAAAGACGCGATTATCTATGAAGTGCATGTCCGTACGTTCTCGGACGGCAACGGCGATGGCATTGGCGACTTCCCAGGACTAACCGGAAAACTCGATTACTTGCAAGACCTCGGTATCACCGCGCTCTGGCTGTTGCCGTTTTATCCATCGCCCTTGCGCGACGACGGCTACGATATCGCTGACTACACCGATGTCAATCCCATCTACGGCAACCTGCGCGATTTCAAGGTGTTTCTGCGCGAAGCGCATGAACGCGGCTTGCGCGTCATCACGGAACTGGTCATTAACCACACGTCCGATCAGCACCATTGGTTTCATAAATCGCGCGCCGCGCGATCCGATAGCTCGTGGCGTGACTTTTATGTCTGGAGCGACACGGCTACGAAATACGCCGACGCGCGCATCATCTTCAAAGATTTTGAACATTCCAATTGGACTTGGGACCACGAAGCCAATGCATATTATTGGCATCGCTTTTACAGCCATCAGCCCGACTTGAATTTTGACAACCCGCGCGTGCGTCGGGCGATCTTTCAAGTCATGGACCGCTGGCTCGATATGGGCGTCGACGGCCTGCGGCTGGACGCCGTTCCGTATCTTTTTGAACGCGAGGGGACGAACTGTGAAAACCTGCCCGAAACGCACGCCTTTTTGCGCGAGTTGCGGCGGCATATCGACGAGAAATATGGCGACCGCATGCTCCTGGCCGAAGCGAACCAGTGGCCCGAAGACGCCATCGCTTATTTTGGCGAGGGCGATGAATGCCATGCCGCCTTTCATTTTCCACTGATGCCGCGACTCTTCATGGCCACGCAGATGGAAGACCGCTTTCCCGTCATCGACATCATGCAGCAGACGCCGCCGATTCCTGACGATTGCCAATGGGCATTGTTCTTGCGCAATCACGATGAGCTGACGCTGGAAATGGTCACTGACGAAGAGCGCGACTACATGTATCGCGTCTACGCGCACGACCGCCAGGCCCGCATCAACCTGGGCATCCGCCGCCGTCTGGCGCCGCTGTTGGGCAACAACCGTCGCAAGATCGAGCTGATGAAGGGACTGTTGTTTTCGCTGCCGGGCACGCCGGTGCTCTATTATGGCGATGAAATCGGCATGGGCGACAACATCTATCTGGGCGACCGCGACGGCGTGCGCACGCCGATGCAGTGGAGCCCCGATCGCAATGCCGGTTTTTCGCAGGCCAACTCGCAACGGCTCTATTTGCCGCTGATCATCGACGCCGAATATCATTTTCTGAGCTTGAATGTCGAGACGCAAAGGCTCAACCCAGAATCGTTCTTGTGGTGGGTGAAGCGGCTCATCGCCTTGCGGCAGCGGCACCCGGTGTTCGGCCGCGGCACGTTGGAGTTTCTTTGGCCCGATAATCCCAAGGTGCTGGCTTTCCTGCGTGGCGGCGAGAACGAAGACGTACTGGTGGTGGCGAACCTCTCACGTTTCACGCAATGCGCGTCGATCGACTTGGCTCGCTTCGAGGGCCACATACCGACGGAGATGTTTGGGCGGACGCCGTTTCCAGCGATCACCGCCGCGCCGTATTTTGTAACACTCTCTCCGCATGCGTTTTATTGGTTCTTGATCGATCGAGAAGCGGCGCGAGTCAACGGCCACGGCGCCGCGCCGGCGGCCGAACTGGCCGTGCTCAAGATCGAGGGCAGATGGACCAATGTGTTCGAGGGCCGCGCGCGGTCTCGGCTGGAAAACGTCTTGCGCGAGGTCGTTCTGACGCGGCGCTGGTTTGGCGGCAAAGCTCGACCGATTCAGAACGCGAAAATCTGCGACGCCATTGCCATCGGGCCGACGGAACAAGTCCGTTCGAGCGTCATCGTCCTGTTGCGAATCGACTACGTCGCCGGCGAGCCGGAAACCTACGTCTGGCCGTTGGCATACGCCGATAGCGCCGCGGCGGCGGAGTTGCATACCAAAGCGCCGGGGGCCGAAGTATGCCGATTGCAGTTGGCCGGCCACGAAGAGCCGGGCGTGCTGTACGATGCCTCGTGGCAGAACGAGTTCGCCGTGGAAATCTTGGAAGCCATTAGCCGCCGGCGGCGCTTCAAGGGCCGCACCGGTGAGTTGTCGGGACATTCCGGAAAGACATTGCGCAAATTGACGGCGGGACTGACGCCGCCCGTTACGACCAGCGTCCTCAAGGGCGAGCAAAGCAATACCTCCGTCGCCTATGCCGATCGCTTGATCTTCAAACTGTTTCGCGATGTGGAGTCGGGCGTCAATCCAGATTTGGAACTGGGCAGGTTTCTGACCGAGGAGGCGAAACTCGAACACATCGCGCCGGTGGCCGGCTGGCTCGAATACCGCGCCGGGCAAAACGACCCGTTGTTGCTGGGCATTTTGAACGGCTTTGTCGCCAATCAAGGCACCGCCTTTCAATATGCCGCGGAGGTGTTGGCGCGATACTACGAACAAGCCGCCGTCGAGCCGATGGAAATCACACCCGAAGACGACATGCGGCCGGGCGAATCGCTCCTCGACTTGGCCACGCGAGACATCTCGCCCACGGCCACCGAACGGCTGGGCGTCTTCCGGCAGTCGGCCGAGTTGCTCGGTCAGCGCACGGCCGAGATGCATTTGGCGTTGGCCGGCAAAACGGATTCGCCCGATTTCGCCGCTGAGCCTTTTACGCAACTTTATCAACGCTCGCTCTATCAGTCGATGCGGCGACTGGCCAACCATAGCATGACTTTGCTGCGCCGGCGCTTGGGCTCGCTGTCCGAAGACGTGCGCCTGCAGGCTCAAATGGTGCTCGACAACGAGCTTGACGTAAGCCGCTGCCTGCGCTCGATCACCAGCCGCCGCATTCATGCCCTGCGCATTCGCACGCACGGCGATTATCATCTGAACCAGGTGCTCTTCACGGGCAACGATTTTGTGATCATCGATTTCGAGGGCGAACCGACCCGTTCGCTGGGCGAGCGGCGGATGAAGCGGTCTCCGATTCACGACGTGGCGGGCATGATCCGTTCGATCCATTACGCCGCCAATTCCGCGTATCTGAAGCACGTCGAGCAATTTCCCGAAACGCGCGAGCCGCTGCGGCGCGCCGCGCGGTTCTGGTATCTCTGGGCCAGCGCTCGTTTTTTAAGCAAATATCTGGATGTGGCGGCAAAGGCATCGTTTATGCCCCCATCGCCGGATGAGTTGAAGATTTTGCTCACCACGATGTTACTGGAAAAATCAGCCTATGAATTGGGCTATGAATTGAACAACCGCACCGACTGGGCTGAAGCGCCTTTGGCCGGCATCTTAGAGATCATCGGCTCCGCCGCTTGCGTCACGGCGAAATAGGGCCGTACAGACGCCGGCCGAGTTTTAAGACTGGGCAGAGCACAAACCCGTAGCCAACACCGCTCGACGGCCGAATATTGTCTAGTTAAAATTACGGCGCATGTTAGTAATTTGTCAATCCAAAAACTGGAGTCGTCGATGAAACGCTTGATTCAAATGGTTCCGCTCGGATTCACGATGGTGGTTTGCGCATGCCTTGTCGCTTCGCCGAAGTCGTTGCCGGCCTCGGAACCCCCGCCCGCGGAGAAAGAAATCCCCGCGCCCGTCGTGGATGCGAACAACGGCTTCGCGGTCGGGCTTTACAGCCAATTGGCGGAGCATAGCCCGGACGACAACCTCTTCTTCTCGCCCTATTCGATCTACGGCGCGCTGGTGATGGCCGCCGAGGGCGCCCGCGGAGAAACACTCTCCCAGATGGCCGGCGCGCTGCGCTTTCCGCCGCAGCCGCGCAACAATCCGAGTATCGAATCGACCACGCGGCAAATCCACGGCGGCTTGTCGGAGTTGAACCAGCGGCTGACGGCCGCCAACCGCGTGCCCGTATCGCTGCGCCGCAAGGTCGCCGAGCTGCAAAGTAAGCTCGCGGCGGCGAATAAAGAGGTCGCGCGGCTGGAGCGCGGCGGCAATTTCGACGCTATCAACAAAGCGGCGAGCCATGCCAATAAGATCGCTGACGAGCTCAACCGCCTGCTGCCGCAGGTGGACCAATACGAGTTGCGCGTGGCCAATGCCCTCTGGGGCGAGAAGACGTATCCATTCCATCCGGCGTACCTGGCGGCGATCCGCAAGCATGACGGCGAAGGTTCTATTTTCGCCGTCGATTTCCGGGGGCGCCCCGATGCGGCCCGGCAGCAAATCAACAATTGGGTGGCGGCCCAAACGAACAACCGCATCCGCGACATCGTGCCGCCCGACAGCGTGGATGCCAATACGCGGCTGGCGCTGACCAACGCCGTGTATTTCCAGGGCGCTTGGGCGCGGCCCTTCCACGCCAAGGCGACGGCCGACGGCGAATTCACGCTGGCCGGTGGCGGCACCGTCACGACGCCGCTGATGCATCACGACGCGTTGGGCGGCGGACAATACGCCGCCTTCAACGGCGACGGCGGCTTCTTCAACACGCCGACGATGGTTCCGGCCGACGACAACGGAAGTGACGGCGAAACTGCCAAAGCCGACTCGCCGCCACGATACCCCGCCGCCGACGGTTTCACCGCGCTCAGCCTGCCCTATAAAGGCGGGGCGTTGTCGATGGTGTTTCTGGTTCCGCGCTCGGCCGACCGCCTGCCGCGAATTGAATCGCAACTCGCCACCGGGGCATTGCCGGGCTGGCTGAGCAAATTGCGCGGCCGTGAGGTTCATGTTTTCATTCCCAAGTTCAAAGCCGAAACCCAATACGAGTTGAATGAGCCACTCCAAGCCTTGGGAATGACGCGGGCCTTCAGGCCCAACGTCTCGGGCGCCGGCGCGCAGTTTGACGGTATATCTGAGACCGCCGACCCGGCTCAGCGTTTGTTTATTTCGCAGGTGTTGCACAAAGCCTTTGTCGAAACCAACGAGAAAGGAACCGAAGCCGCCGCGGCGACCGCCGTGTTGTTTCCGGCGGCGGAGGCTTCGCAGCCGCGCGAAATGGTTCCCTTCACTCCGACCTTCCGGGCCGACAAGCCCTTTCTCTTTCTGATTCGCCACGAACCATCCGGCGCGATTCTCTTCTTGGGGAGAATCGTGAAGCCGCTTTAATCTTTCGCGCAAACGACAATCCAACCGTTGGCGCGCAGACGCCCAAAAAACCAGGGACGCGCGAGCGCATGTCGCCGCCGTGTGTCGAGTGAAATAAACTCCACAATGCGGAAGCCGGCCGCACGCAGGTCGGCACGTAACTCGCGGCGCGTGAAGGCGTGCAAAAACATGTTCGGTATGCCGCGGTAGTCAAAAAACTTGTCGCCAGGCTCCTGGTTGCGCGCGACCAGCGCCGCGAAAAGGTTCTGCAGCAGCCAAAGGCGTCCTTGGGGATCGAACAGGTTGTACCAGCGGTTGTGAACGTGCAAGACAAATTTGCCGCCGTCTCTTAAAATGCGGCGCGCATGTCGCAAAACCACCAGGCGGTTCGCGCGGCCGCGCACCATGCCCAGCGTGCTGAACATGCAAATGGCGTAATCGGCCGAGCGATCGCGCAGGCAATCGAGTTGCGTCAGATTGGCCCGCACGCGGTCGATCGAGAGGGCTTCTTCGCGGGCCTTCTGACCCACCACCTCGAGCATCGGCAGCGATAAGTCGATGGCCAGGCCGTGAAACCCGCGCCGCGCGAACGGCACCAGCAAGCGGCCGGTGCCGCAGCCCAAATCGACCAACGTGCCCGGCCGGTCGAAATGCCGGGCGAGCAC
>DASVGM010000859.1:0-9267 GCA_036379555.1 Pirellulales bacterium
TCGGATAGCCTCTCAGTACGATGGCCTTCCCAGGCCGTCACCGTAACTGGTGACGGGCCAGGAGGCCCATCCTCCGGTAGCGTCGACCATCTCATTTCCGCCCGCGTGCGGTGTGAACCGAGTGCGGCGGTTTGATCGCTAGAATCGGCACGTTCAGCCCTTCTTCCGCGCCGTGGTGCGGTTTTTGTCATCAATTGTTCAACTTGCCTTGCCCGAACGCCTAGAATTCAACATTGCGACACTGCGACCGTGGAGAGTTTATGCGAACGGCGGGATTGGTATTTCTTCTGGTTTTCGCCCTGCATGGGCAGGCGCCGGCACAATCGTCGAAATCGGTATCGCGCGGCACGCGCAGCCACTATGGCACGAATTTCGGCAATCGTTACCAATATTTTGGCCTGGGCTACGGCTACGGCCCCGGTTCGTTTGGTCGCGGAGGATGGTCGGCGTTTGGCGGCGGCCGCGGCAATGGCGGTTACGGCTATGGTTACGGGGGCTCGCGTTATGGTCGATATGGCGGCTATGGCCTATATGACCAGCAAGCGGAGAACCTTCATGAACAACAAATGATGTGGTCCATGAATTTCGCGCCCATGCCGCAAACCGCTCCCGGAGTGACGATCAATCCTCGCTGGAACCCTTATCAGAGCCGCCTGCGCGACGACTTTTTTCACCGCGCAGAGCCCGCGTCCACGCCGGAAGAATATGAAAACCCGTTCGTGCGGGAACATCGCTGACCAACTTTCTTGCCTCGACATCGGGCGGCAATCACTCGCACTCGATCGCGTGTGGATCGCCCCGACAAGCAACCTCCCGGCATGCCAATCGGCGCCGCGCAGTCGCTGGTTCGCCTTTACGCCATCGCACGCCGCAGATGGTCTGCTTGTCTGGCGTTGCTTGTCGGGCGCGGTATTATCCTAATTCGGCAAACATTATACTTCATGCCATGCTCCCGCGTCTGCCCATCGCCGAACGAATCGAGCCGTTGCCCGACGCATGCGAGGTATTCCTGAAGCTGCGCGCGTTGCCGCATTGCCTGTGGCTCGACAGCGCGCGAAAGCATCCCACGCTAGGCCGCTACTCCTTTCTGGCGGCCGATCCGTTTGATTATTTTGAAGCGCCCGCCGAGGGGCCGGATGCGCTGACAAAACTCGCTCAACAAATGGCGCCGCTGCCTGCCGCGACCGTAGCCGAATTGCCGCCGTTTCAGGGTGGAGCGGCGGGCATCATCGCTTATGACCTGGCCAGACAACTGGAACGCTTGCCGCAGCCGCGAACCGACGAGTTTAAGCTGCCGGCGCTGGCTATGGGCTTGTACGATGTCGTGCTGGCGTGGGACCATGAACAACAGCAAGCTTGGATCATCTCACAAGGCTGGCCCGAAACGACCGATGCGGCGCGCCGCGATCGCGCCCGCCGGCGCATCGAGCAGTTTCGTCACCGGCTCAGTGAAAGTTCGCCGCCGGTCACGCGCCGCGCAACTTCGCTGGTTCCTTTCACCTCTCTGGCGCCGCAATATTCCGTGAACGGCACGCCCAACCTGACCAGCACGTTTTCTCGTGAGAATTATCTGCGGGCGGTCGCGCGCGCGATCGAGTATATTCACGCCGGCGATGTCTTCCAGGTGAACCTTGCCCAGCGGCTTTTGCACCCGGCGCTGGATGACGCCGGCGAGCTTTACTTGCGACTGCGTGAGCGAAACCCGGCGACCTTTGCCGGCTATTTCGATCTGGGTGATTTTCAAATCGCCAGCGCGTCGCCCGAACGTTTTTTGTCGGTAAGGGACGGCGAAGCCGAGGCGCGGCCGATTAAAGGCACCCGGCAACGCCGATCGTGGCCGGAAGCCGACTTGTTCGCCGGCGACGAATTGCGCGAGAGCGAAAAAGATCGGGCCGAAAACGTGATGATCGTCGATCTGTTGCGCAACGATTTGTCGCGGGTGTGCCGGCCGGAAAGTGTGCGCGTCACGCAGCTTTGCGAGTTGGAAAGCTATGAATACGTGCAACATCTGGTGTCGGCCGTGCGGGGCACGTTACGCGCAGAATACCAAACGCTCGATCTGTTACGGGCGGCGTTTCCCGGCGGATCGGTCACCGGGGCGCCAAAGATCAGGGCGATGGAAATCATCGCCGAGCTGGAACCGACCGCCCGCGGCGCGTACTGCGGTTCGCTGGCATACCTTGGCGCGGATGGCTCTTGGGACAGCAGCATTCTCATTCGCACCATCACGGCCGGCTGCGGTTGGTGGCAGTTTCCCGTGGGAGGTGGAATCGTGGCGCAATCGACGCCCGCCTTGGAGTATGATGAAACGTGGCACAAGGCCGAAGGGCTGATTCGCGCGCTGGTATGATCCTGTTGGTCGACAACTACGATAGTTTCGTCTACAACCTGGCGCGCTACTTTGAGCGGCTTGGGCAGCCGGCGCTGGTGGTGCGCAATGACGCGATCGACGTTGGCGGCGTGCGGCGGCTTGCGCCCGGCGCGTTGGTGTTGTCGCCCGGCCCTTGCGCGCCGGAGCAGGCCGGCGCCTCGCTCGAATTGGTGCGGGCTTTGCACCAGGAACTGCCGATTCTCGGCGTTTGCCTGGGCCACCAAACCATTGCCGCGGCGTTGGGCGGACGCGTGGTACGCTCGGCCGAACCGGTTCATGGCCGCGCCTCCCAAGTGTTTCACGATGGGCGCGGCGTGTTTGCCCAACTGCCCAGCCCATTTCAGGCGGGACGTTATCATTCACTCGTCGTTGACGCGCCGAGCTTGCCCAAGTCGTTGGAGATCACGGCGCGCACGTCGGATGGCCTGGTGATGGGCCTGAGTCATCGGCGGTTTCCGGTCGTGGGCGTGCAGTTTCACCCGGAGTCGATCTTGACCGAACACGGCTATGCGCTGCTGAGCCACTTCTTACGCCTGGCCGGCCTGGCCACGCCAGGAACGCCGCCAACGATGGCTGCCGAGCGCCCGGCGACCGTCAGCCGGCCTTTGCCGACCGGCCCGGTGACGTTTTAAGTATACCGCACGCCCTGGTGCTCCGGCTCAAAGAAGGCGGGCAAGAGACTATCGACGCGCAACAATCCCTCGCGAGTGAGTGTCACGCGGTCGGCGTCGATCGTCAAATAGCCATCGCCAATGTACTCCTGCCAGGCGTCGCGCCATTCGTCGAGGATTTCCACGCCAAACTTGTCGCGGAAGTAACCGGCGTCGATCTCGCCGGTCTTGAGCTGCAAAATCATCTCGCGCACCAGAACCTGATGCGGCGTCGGCCGCATGCCGCGCGCCAGCGGCAGTTCGCCACGCTCCAGCGCCTCCAAGTAAGTGCCCCATTCAGTGAGGTTTTGATAGTGAACGCCGGAAGCATGCCCAAAGCTGGCCACCCCGGTGGCCAATAGGTCGCTGCCGCGCCAGAGATTGTCGCGATAGCTGAAGTTGACCTTGCTCTTGTCTTTGACCAAGGTATACGCGCTGGAAACCTGATAGCCGGCGGCCAGCAATTCATCGTAGGCATAGTTTTGCCAGGCCCGCTTGGTGGGCCAATCGGCCACGGGCGTTTCGACGTGGTTGCCCAAAATATCGCGCGAGTAAACGGTGTTGAACGGCAATTCCATTTGGTAGATGGTCACGCTGTCGGGCGCCAGTGCGATCGTGCGGCGGATGCTGTCCTTCCAGTTGTCCCAGGTCTCACCGACCATGCCGCTGATCAGGTCGATATTGACGTTCGGAAAATCGAGCGCCTTGATCCAGTCCCAGGCTTTGTAGATTTCGCCAGAAAGATGGGCGCGGCCGTTCTCTTCCAAGACCGCGTCGCTGAAGTTTTCCACGCCCAGGCTCAGCCGCGTGACGCCCAGGTCTTTGAGCGTCGCCAGTTTGGGCTGCGAGAGCGTGCCGGGTTCGCATTCAAAGGTCACTTCTTCAGCGTGGTTCCAGTTGATGTTCGCCCGCAACCGATCGACCAAAGATGTGAGCTGCCGGCCGCTTAAAAAGGAGGGCGTGCCGCCACCAAAGTAGACAAACCGAAACGGCCGCCCACCCATCACCGGCAGCCGGCTGACCAGTTCGATCTCGCGCGATAAAGCCGAGACGTAGCGTTCCACGTCGCCGGCGTTTTTGTCGGTATAAACGCGAAAGTAACAAAACTTGCACCGCTTGCGGCAAAACGGAATGTGCAGATACAGGCCCAGCGGCACCCCTCTGGGCGCGCTATGGAGCGCCTGCCGCACGTCGGCGAGCGCGGCGCTCGACCATTGGGAAAAGGGGGGATAGTTGGCGATGAAGTAGCTGCCTACTTCGGTTTTCGTGGCTTCAGTAGTCATCCGCGGCTGTTCCGATTTTCCGTCACGAGTACGAGGGTTGCCCAACGAAGTTATTTTACGTGATGGCCGGCTCTTGACCAACCGTTTTGGCAAAAGTAGCAGGCACACTCCGTGTGCCGTCGCATTAGGCTACTTTGGGCCATCGGCTTCGTACAACGTGGCCAGTTCGACCAACAGTTTTTCGAGCCGGTTATAATAATCATCTTCCGGCAGTTCTTTCTTAGCCTCGCGCAGGCGAGCGATTTCCAGCTCTAGCTCGCCGCTACGGCGACGCTGTTCAACGGAGAGACTCTGCTCGGCCGTGCTGGGAACAAGCTGAAAGCGGCCGGCCAGCAGTCCATCGAGCTTGGCCCCGTCTTTAGCGGCCTTCGTGGCGCGTAGCCCGCGAAACCACTCGGCCGGCGTACCAAGCCGGTCGCCGTTGTCGTCCATGAGCGCGTGTTCGCTGGCCAAACGCCCGTCCGATTGGTAATACTCCCGCACTCTCGCCGCCGCCATCAAGAAAGCCTCCAACAAAGACGTTTGATCGTCTTTGTCCAGGTCGGCGGCCGCCTCGGCCACGGCGGCGGAAAGAAAGTCGCCAAAGCGGGCGAAATTGTGCTCGTAACCGCTCTTGGTCGCTGTAATGACCACGCGGCCAGGGGCGGAAAGCTCGTTGATGAACGGCCCACTCGCCGACGAGCAATTGAGCACGGCCAAGGGCCGCTCGAAGCCGGCCAACCACTCGCGCAGTTCGGCGGCAGAAACGTCTGGTCCGCGCAAGTTGAACTTTGCCGTCTTGCCGTCGAACGTGCCATGACCGATCAGCACCAGCCACAACGCCGTCTGCCGCTGTTGGCGCTCTTTATTGAGCTGGCCCAGCAGTACGTCGCGGTCGCTAAGCGGTTGTTCAAGATCATCATCAAGCCCGATGCGTATGTAGAGGGCGTCGCCTCGAGTGGCGGCTTGCCCCCACCGTTGCGACCACTCGCGAAACTGCTTTTCGTATTCGTCTGTGCCGGAGGCGCCGACGACAACGAGCACGGTAGGGCGCTCGCGCGTTTCGGCTTGGCCCGCCAACAGCAGAGTTAATAGTAGAAGGTGAGGCATGCGCGTATCCGCGGCTACTGGCCATGTTCTGGAAGCCAAACTGCTTCATTATAGCGCAACGTGGCGATAAACCACCACCTCCTTGGAGTGTATTGCGCATCACGGTTACCAGCGAATGATGGTTTACCGCGTGACAATCTCGTTCCGCGCGGCCCAGGCGGCGATGTCGCGTTTCTGAATGGCCACCGCCATCAGTTCGGGAAACAAGTCGGGCGTGCAGGCGAAGCTAGGGGCGCCGAGCGCGGTCATTTTCGCGGCCAGCCCCTCGTCGTAGCACGGAGTTCCATCGTCGCTCAGGGCCAATAAACAAATCATGGTGACGCCGCTGGACACCATTTCGGCGGTCTGCCGCAACAGGCCCTCGGCGACGCCTCCTTCATATAAGTCGGAAATCAGGATGAAAATCGTCTTTGCCGGGCGAGTGATGTGCCGCCGGCAATAGGTTACCGCGCGGTTGATATCGGTGCCGCCGCCAAGCTGCGTGCCAAACAACACGTCCACCGGGTCGTGCAGTTGCTCGGTGAGGTCAACGACCGCGGTGTCAAACACGACGAGCCGCGTGGTGACCGCCCGCAACGACGCCAGCACGGCGCCAAAAATGCTGGAATAGACGATCGATGCGGCCATCGAACCGCTCTGGTCGATGCAGAGCACGATGTCTCTCAACGACGACTGCTTGCGACTGTATCCCACGAGGCGTTCGGCAATGATGGTGCCGCGATCGGCCTGATAGTTGTGCAAGTTTTTGCGAATGGTGCGATGCCAGTCGATTTCTCCGGCGCGAGGGCGCGAGGTGCGGCTGGCCTTGTTGAGCGCTCCGCGTACCGCCTGCGTCAGCGGATTGCGCAGCCGCCGCTCCAGGTCGTCGGCCACCTTGCGAACCACGCGCCGCGCCGTTTCGCGGGTCTTTTTCGGAATCACGTGATTGAGCGAGAGCAATGTACCGACGAGATGAATGTCCGCCTCGACCGTTTCGAGCGTTTCCGGCTCCAAAAGCATTTGTTGCAGATTGAGCCGCCGCAGGGCGTCTTGTTGCATGACCTGCACGACCGATTTGGGAAAATAGGTGCGAATGTCGCCCAACCAGCGGTTGACGTTGGGGCACGAACTGCCCAGGCCGGCCTTGCGGTCGGAATCGTAAAGCGCCTCAAGCACTTTGTCCATCTGGGCTTCGTCCCCCTCGAGGCCGCAAGGCAGGCCGAGCCCGCCTTCGGCCGCTCCGCCCGACTCCTCGGCTTCTTTGCCCAACACCAGGCGCCAGCGTTTGAGCCGTTCGTCGTTCGATAGAGCGGGCATGGTCGGTTCTCGCCGAAAGCCAAAATCAGGCGTCAAGTTCCGCCGAGTCTTGAATGCCGAGCTCTTCGAGCGACGCGGCGGAGAGCAGCGCGCAGGCCAACTCCGTCAACCGCTCGCCGGGCCAAGCTTGCAATTGTGCCGTGGCGGCCGGCGGCAACGGCCCAAAACGCGCTTCGAGCTGTTTGCGCAGTAGTTCACGTTGACCTTCCAGCATTCCTTCGAGTTTCCCCTCAAGTTTTCCTTCGAGCTTTCCTTCGAGCTTTCCTTCGAGTTTCCCTTCGAGTTTCCCTTCGAGCCTTCCGCGCTCTTTGACGTCGTCTAGCAAACCCACACTCATTGCTTGAACTCCTGGATCTGGATGGTAACGCAGCATATCTTCAAACTGCTGCCGCTGCTCCTGGTCGACCGGTAAATACGCGGTGACGCACTCGCAGAGCAACGCTTTCCGATACGAATTTTCAGGGCAATGCACGATGCGCTCCAGCGCCTCGCTCGCCAATTCTATTCTCCGCTCTTTTGGCATGCTCATCAAGGCCGCCAAGGCGACGCCCAAGCAATTGTCCTTCCGCACATACTCCTCGGCATCGAGCGCCGGCAGCCCAATATAGGGGTATTCAAAACACACAAGTCGATGCCCCCAGAAATGCTCTTCATAGACGTCCCAGCCGGTTCCCTTTAACCCGACTTTCAGATAAAGACCGATAGGTAGTACCGGCAAGCCGTGCCACCGCCGCAACGACTCGTAGTACTGAAGCATGCGCTGCCGCAAGGGCGCGACCGTGTCGGCGGCTTCGATCTCGACGTGGACCAAGGCTAGCCAGCTTTCCGGCGAGCGGCCATCCGGGCCGGGCACCGCTTCGAGCGTCTTGAGTTCGGCAAGGACGTCCACGAAACGGCTCTCGCCTTGCAAGGAATCGTTCACCAGTTCCTTGTCCAGCCACACGACGTTACCAAAGTCGAATCGCGCTGCCCACTCGGGAAAAAAGAGCGAAAAAAATTCAGCAAAGAACTCTTGCAATAGTTTTTTGAAACGTGGATCGTGCATCGCTTGGCCTCCGCCGTCATACACTTGAGAGATCGACTGCAGCGAGCTTTCCTTCTAACTTCAGCATTCGCGCAGAATGGCCAATGTTTGAACGGAATGCGGCAAGGCAGTCGGGAAACGCAATTGTCATTATCCTACACCAAGAATATGCTTGAGCACGGGCAGCACCCGCGCCGCGCGGTCGTGATCGATTTCGACGGATTCTCGCGCGGCCAACGGCGCGCTCGCCGCGTTGGAGCCTGATCGCAAACGCTTGACCTTCTCGCCCATTTGCCGGCGCTCGGGCCCGGTAAAGTCGGCAAACGCTCGGCGCACCAACGGCAACAGTTCGGTGAACACCTCGGCCGACAATTCCGCCAGCCAGCGATCGAACACCTGCCACACGCCGTCGTGGTGCAAAATCGCCAGGCCGCTACCGCGCAGTAGCCCGGTCGCCCACGCCGCGCAAGTGGAAGGAAGGTTGGCGGGCGAAAGATTGAGCCGCGCGAGACGGTAGAGTTCTTCTTCGTCCATGTCGCGGGCGTCCAGCAACAGCCGGCAGCACCAGCCGCGCAGCAACGGATGAACGTCTTTGTACATCAAGCGCCTGACACAATCATGCCATTCGCCGCGCAGTTCGTCGCGATTGACGAGCTGCACGGCCTCGGCGGCGCGCGCCATGCTCTCCGAAATGCGCTCCGCGGCTTCGTCGTCAAGCGCGGCGCATGCCGCGCCGAGGCCGACCAAAACCCGCTCGAACAAACCTGTCAGAATAGGACCGACTTGGCCGGCATCGGTGCCGCGCACGTCGCCATAGCGGCTGATTCGCGCCAGCGGCAACAGCGCGTCCATCAGGTGCCGCACGTCGGCCCCCACGGCCGCCATCGCCTGGATTTGCGCGAGCAAGGGATCGACCACCGCGGTCAGCCCGGCGAGAATGGAGGTATCCAAAAGCGCGGTAACGCCGGCGAGATCAGTGCTGTTGGCCGCGTCGCTCACCACTTTCGCGCCGGTCGCCGCTTCGACCGTGTTTCCCCAGACGTTGGCCTCGATGATGGCCACGGCGAACTCCGGTTTCCACTCCAGTCGCCAGATTTCGTGAAAAGTGGACGACCGGCCGCCGCTTTGTTCGTGCCGGCCCCATGCGATGCCGAGCAGGTTCAGCCGATGCAAGAGCCGGCTGCGCGCCAGATCGTTGTCTTTGCGCACGTCGAGATCAAGCAGCTTGCTTTCACTGCTCGGCTTGAGCCGCAACGACGTTTGCCAACGGGCAAGGTCGCGAGCCAGCGGCACGGTCGGTGTTTCCGCGGGAACCGCGCCCAGCACGTCGCCGATTTCAAGGCGGTCGCGGATGAGCGCCAGCGGCGAACGCTCCCCGTGACAGAAGACCGCGAGAATTGACTCGTTGAGTTCGGCCAGCCCCGGCGAGCGTAGCTCGCGCAGCGCCGCAAGCGTTTCGGCAAGCCGCTTGGCTTCGATAATGCTGGCCGGCGATCCTTCCAGGTCTTTGTCGCGCAACAGGCGAGCGGCGGTGGTAAGCCAGCGCGTGGGGGC
>DASVGM010000860.1:0-7449 GCA_036379555.1 Pirellulales bacterium
ACGCCAGCCGCTAGGGGCTGTCAAGGCGGGTAAAGAGGCTTGCGGCGGGATGTAGCAGTTAAGCTCAGAGGCTGTCCAAAACTCGCTGTGGGGCGGGCCGCCGGCCTCGCTGTTCTACACATGTGCCGGGAAGAGTCACGACCCCTGCCAGCTTGCCTGTCAAACTTACGCTCCTGCCGGGCAAGCCGGCGAGGGGGCGGGCCGCTTGAGAGATGCGTAGAACAACGGGCCCGCCGGCCCGCCTGGACGCGAAAGACGACTCGGCGAGTCGCCCCACGATACTTTGCCACGGCGAAAGCCGAGTTTTTGGTTGGCCTTTCAGTTTGACAATGCGTAGCCGGTTTGCTCGACCGCCTTCCTCATTTCCGCAATGCTCGCGGAGGGATTCAGCCGGCGAAGTTGAGCGTCGTTTAGCGGATGGTTCTGAAAGACGCCCGCGACGACGGTCGCATCGACCTGCGTCTCGTAGTTTTCCGCCAACCACTCGGCAAAATCGGACGCCGACATGACAGCATGTGCCAAAAGATCCTCCGATCCATCCGCGTCATCATGGCTCGGAAACTCGATGACGTCGGTATGCCACTCGTGGTCAGCGGCACGTCGCCAAATCGCGAACGTGGTCGCGGCTATATCGAAGGCGGGCTCCTTTAACGACACATTGAACTCTTCCGGCACGCTCGATAACAAGCCAGGCCAAAGCGCCGGAGGCTTTTTCTTGTAAGGCGACATCACGGACTCGTGCGCGAAGCCTTTGATGAAGCAACCGGCCCGCAAAAAATGAATGAATAATTCGTCGCCCGAACCGTCTTTATAGACCCCCAGTTGCTGCGACCCGGTCCAGTTTGGCTGAAAATCGTACGATGCCGTTCCAAAGTCGATCGCATATACGGACTCAAGGGCCGCCATCTGTTGCAGCCGCTTTCTAAGCGACTCGATGTCGGGCAATTCTGAAAGATCGCGTGTTGAAAGCATTTTCAGTGAACTCTCCGCTGGAGTGGGATGAGATCGGAACACGTCCGCCATGTTCGTGAAGCATACATCCTCGCGGTGGCCAAAAAGCAGCCGGTTATGGCGAGTCGAGCAGCAGGTTGACGCGCTGGGCATAAGCTCGCATCGCCGGCGCCACGTCGGCCGCCTTCGCGGCCCGGATCGCCGCCGCCATACTTGCGGCGCGCCGTACGTGAATCGTCACGTTAGGCAGCTTGGCAAATCCCCTGTTCGACAAATCATAATCGGCTTTGTTCCGCGCCGAGCGCAGCGATTCAAGTTGCACCGCCGCGTCATCAAGCTCTCGCGATCCCGCGTTCGCCAAACACCACCGAACATGCTTGTGGGCTTCTGGACTGGCCGGCATGAGAATCCCACAGCTACGCACGAACTCTCTGCCGATGTGAAACGCGCCGTAATAGGCGCGACTTACCGCGGTGCGAAAATGTGGCTCGCTGCCGCCGGCCAGCAATTGTGTCGCCAGATCAATGTAATCATCACCGGTCATTCCGATACCTGAACATCAATGTTTAAACAATAGATGTTTGGGGAATGAAGGGCGAGCCGCGCAAGCTCGCGATGCCACTGAGTGTCACGCGAAAGGATGTCCTCAAGTGCGCCCTCGGCCACAACATTCAAGTCAAAATAACTGTGGCCCTGGATCTCGGGATCCTGCTCGCGCTGCACGTCGACTGGCCCTGGAAACAATCGCTCGGTTAGGGCAACGACGGCGCCGTATTCATCGAATCGATTCGAGGACGGCAATACAGCGGCGTCATCACCCGCGGCATGTCGCACGGAGGCGGCGCTTGTAAGCTCTTCCATCACTGATGCCCGATTGATCCACAGGTATCGTATAACCAAATGCCTAGTCTACCACATACAGGTCGCGAGACCTAGATCGTGGTCGCCATTTTGCCACATCACCTTCCAGACAGTAGAATTGCACGTGGCCGCCGGTCGCCGGCAACCGCTTGGCGATCTTGCGGCCAAACCCGCTTGCCCACTCGCGAACAAGGACCAACGATGGCTGACGCCCCCGCCACGCAACTTTCGATGCTCGAACCCGATGTCGCCGCGATTACGCTCGACGCCCCCGACAAAGGCGCCAATATCCTCTCGCAATCGGTGCTCGACGAAATTGAAAAACACCTCGACCAACTCCAGCCTCGCCGCGATCTGGCCGGGCTGGTCATCCGCTCCGCCAAGCCGGGCATTTTTATCGCCGGCGCCGACCTGCGTGAATTCGCCGCGGCGAAAAACCCCACGCGCGCGCAAACCATCGCCGTGGCCGGCCGCGGCCGCAAGCTCTTTGAGCGGTTCACCAAATGCCCGTTCGTCACCGTCGCCGCCATCGACGGCATCTGCGTCGGTGGCGGCGCCGAACTGGCCGTGTGGTGCGATCGGCGGATCATGACCACCAACCCCAAAGCCCAGTTCGGCTTTCCCGAGGTCAAACTTGGCCTGTTCCCCGGCTGGGGAGGCACGGTACGCGCGCCGCGCATCGCCGGGCTGGGCAACGCCGTCGAGTTGATCTCCAGCGGCGATTCGATTGACGGCCACACCGCCCTGCGAATGGGCCTCATCTCCGACCTGGTGGCGAGCGACCGGCTCGATGCCGCGGCCATCGCCATGATTCGCGCCGAGGCCAAAACCAAAGAATACCTGGCCGACCGCGAGCGCTGGCGGCGGCCGATCGACATGGACGAAACCGAGCTTGGCTTTTTGGGCGCCACGGCTTCAGCATACATTCAAGGGCAAACCAAAGGCCACTACCCGGCCCCCCTGGCGGCCTTGGAGGTTTTGCTCGGCGCGGCTGGTTTGGATGCCGACGCCGCCGGCGAGGCCGAGGCCGAAGCTTTCGCCGGGCTGTTCGGCACGCCGATCAACCGCGCGCTGATTAACGTCTTTTTTCTCACCGACCGCAACAAGAAAGACACCGGCGTGGCCGACGCCGTCAAACCGCGCGAGATTAAATCGGTCGGCGTGTTCGGCGCCGGCATCATGGGTGCCGGTATTTCGGCGGCCGTGGTCAAGCGCGAGGTGCCCGTCACCCTGAGCGACGCGGCTCCCGCGGCGCTGGCCGCCGGCGTGCAAAAAATTCTGGAAGAAGTTTCGTTCAACAAGCAAACGAAGGGGAGCGACCCCAAGCGCATGCTCAAATTCGCGCCGCTGGTGAACGCCACGACGGCCGACGCGGAATACAAAGGCTGCGATCTGGTGATCGAGGCGGTGATCGAAAACCCCAAAATCAAAGGGGAGTTGTATCAGCGCATTGAGCCGCTGTTGCCGGAGCAGGCGATTCTGGCCACGAACACCTCGGCCATCTCCATCGGCCGACTGGCGGAAAAGCTGAAGCGGCCCGACCGGTTTTGCGGCATTCATTTTTTCAACCCCGTGCGCAAAATGCCGCTGGTGGAGGTGATTCGCGGTCCCCAGACCAGTGACGAGACGATCGCCACGGCGGTGGCCTTCGCCAAGTCGATCGGCAAATCGCCGATCGTGGTCAACGACGGCCCCGGTTTTCTCGTCAACCGGCTGTTGCTGCCTTACATGAACGAGGCGTTGGAGCTGCTTCTCGACGGCGTGGAGATCAAGGCCATTGAATCGGCCGTGAAGAGTTTTGGCATGCCGATGGGGCCGATCACGCTCTACGACGTAGTGGGGCTTGACACCGCTTATTACGCCGGGCAAGTGATGCATGAGGCCTTTCCCGATCGCATCGGCGAGTCGCCGTTGTTGTCGGCGATGGTCACAGCCGGGCGACTTGGGCAAAAAACGGGCGTCGGCTTTTTCGCCTACAAAGACAAACGCGACGGCCGCGGCGCGCCCGACCCGACGCTGGCCGAAGTCATCAAGCCGCTCGTGCGCGGCCAGAGCAAGCTCAGCGAGAAGCAGATTATCGAGCGCCTGTTTTTGCCGATGGGGTTGGAAGCGACGCGCATTCTTGAAGAAGGCAAAGTGCGCGATCCGCGTGACGTCGATTTGGGATTGATTTTTGGCATTGGCTTTCCGCCCTTCAAAGGCGGACTGCTCTTCCTGGCCGACACGTTCGGCGCGGCGAAGTTGGTGGAGATGCTCAAGCCTTACGAATTGCTCGGCAAACGGTACGAGCCGACACCCATGCTGCTGGAGATGGCGAAGAGCGGACGGACGTTTTATGGGTAGGGCCTGTTGCCGTTTGTCGAAGGACACCGGGCCGCGGAATTGCCAATCATCGTGTTCTATTTGGATGGCCACGGTGGCAAGGCTGAATATAATTTGATGGCGCGGCTTTGCGTGGGGCTGTCGGCCCACGGATGGATGCAGGAGATTCACAAAAGGTTTATGACCAGATGAGCACGATCCTTGATAATCTCGAAGAGCAGCTCGCGCCTCTCACGCCCGGAGAAAAGGCACAGGTTTTGCAAGTAGTCGCTCAGAACATTTGTGGTTTGTCGCCTGGAATTGACAGCATACCAGGCGTGTGCGGCGGCAGCGCCTGCATTACGAGAACAAGAATTCCCGTCTGGTTGCTCGAGGATCTGCGGCGTCAGGGACTGAGTGAATCGGGGCTGTTGGATGCTTATCCTTCGTTGCGCGCTCAAGATATTGTCAACGCTTGGAATTATGTGCGCCTGCATCGCGATGAGATTGATCGCGAGATCCGCGAGAACGAAGAGGCGTGAAATGGCGAAGTTCTACACATCTCTCGCGTCAGCCGCGCAGCGGCGAAAGAGTTTAGCCGTGGGCGTAAGCCCACGGAATCCATGCGGTAGAATTGGCAAGCCGCGTAGCGGCGAAAGAGGTGGCGCACCATGCGTTCTGTCGCCGCTACGCGGCTGGACGAATCATTTGCGTTCGTTTTCCGTGGGCTTGCGCCCACGGCTAAACTCTGCCGTCCCTACGGGACTAGAAACGGCGTTGGACGTGTGTAGAACAACGAAGGGCAAGTCCCGTCGTGGCGAACACAACCATAGGCACTTAGTTTGAGGTATACTCATGAAACACGCGGTAGTGATTGACGGAGTTCGCACGGCCATCGGCCGCGCACATAAAGATAAGGGCGTCTTTCGCGATGTCCGCAGCGACGATCTGGCCGTGGCCGTCGTCGAGGCGATCATCCAGCGCACCGGTATCGACCCGGCCGAGGTCGAAGACTTGCTCTTGGGCAACACCCAGCAACAAGGCGAGCAGGGGCTAAACGTGGCCCGAAACGTCGCCCTGATGACCCGGCTGCCGACGGCCACCGGCGGCACCACTATCAACCGGCTCTGTGGTTCGAGCTTGCAGGCGCTGAATCAGGCCACGCACGCCATCATGGCGGGTTTTGAAGACGTGCAGATCGTCGGCGGGCTGGAACACATGCAGCACATCGCCATGGACGCCGGCGTGGACATCAACCCCAAGATGTTTCATCGCACGTCGAAGGGGGCGCTGAGCATGGGCATTACCGCCGAGTTTCTGGCCCAATCGCAAGGCCTTTCCCGCCATGAGCAAGACGCCTTCGCCATGCGCAGCCACCAAAAGGCCGCCGCGGCCACCGCCAAGGGCGAGTTCAAACGCGAGATCGTGCCGGTCTGGGGCCGCGACGAACACGGCGACCGGCTGCTGGTGGAAACCGATCAGTGCATTCGCCCCGATTGCAGCATGGAAAGCCTGGCCGCGCTCAAGCCGGCCTTCATGCCCGGCGTGGGCACGGTGACAGCCGGCAACAGTTCTCCGTTGAACGACGGCGCCACCGCCATGCTCGTGATGTCGGATGAAAAAGCAAAAGAATTGGGCCTGAAACCGTTGGTGCGCGTGCGAGCCACGGCCGTGGTGGGCGTCGATCCCTGCGTCATGGGCACTGGCCCGGTGCCGGCGACCCAAAAGGCGCTCAAACGGGCCGGCTTGACGCTCAAGGATATTGATCTGATCGAACTGAACGAGGCGTTCGCCTCGCAATCGCTGACGTGCATCCGCATGCTGGGCATGGATGAGGGAAAGATCAATGTTCGCGGCGGCGCGATCGCGCTGGGGCATCCGTTGGGCGCCAGCGGCGCGCGCATCGCCACCACGCTGATTCACAACATGATCGATCGTGGCGCGAACCTTGGTTTGGCGACGATGTGCATCGGCGTCGGCCAGGGAATCGCCACGGTGTTTGAACGGATTTAGAGTTCAGCCCTGGCGCGGAACCGCTGGTTTGCCTGCCGCGGACGTGGTAAACTTGAAACGACCTGCCCGGAAGCAGACCGCATCATCCCTTGTTCGCTGGTGCAGATAAACGGCATCGCGGCGTTACAACGCGTTTCATGAACTCATCACTCGGTCCCGCCGTTGGCATTGACTTGGGCACCACCTTCTCGGCCGTCGCGCGGCTCGACGAGACGGGCCGCCCCGTCACCGTGCCGAACTCCGAGGGCGACCTCACCACGCCCAGCGTCGTGCTCTTCGACGGCGATGACGTCGTGGTGGGCAAAGAAGCGGTCAAGGCCATGGCCACCGAGGCCGAACGCGTGGCCGATTGCGCCAAACGCGACATGGGCTCGCGGCAGTACCGCCGCACCGTCGACAACAAGACCTACCCGCCCGAAGCGCTGCTGGCCTACATTCTGAAAAAGCTGTGTGACGACGCGGCCCGGCAAGTCGGGCCATTCAACAAAGCCGTGGTGACGGTGCCGGCCTATTTTGACGAGGTGCGGCGCAAGGGCACGCAAGACGCCGGCTACATGGCCGGGCTGGAGGTGCTCGACATCATCAACGAGCCCACCGCGGCGGCGGTGGCGTTTGGTTTTCAACAGGGCTTTTTGAACGCCCAAGGCGCGGCGCACGCGCCGCAAAAAGTGTTGGTTTACGACCTGGGCGGCGGCACTTTCGACGTGACGCTAATGGAAATCAAAGGCGCCGAATTCGTCGCCTTGGCCACCGATGGCGACGTGCAGCTCGGCGGCCGCGATTGGGACCAACGACTCGTCGATTTCACGGCCGAAGAGTTTTTGAAGGCGCACCAGCACGATCCGCGTTTCGATCCCCGCACCGACCCCAGCACCGCCGGCGCGTTGTGGCGCGAATGCGAGGACGCCAAGCGGGCGCTTTCGGCCCGCAAAAAAGCTTCCATCACCTGCCATTTTCGCGGCGAGTCGTTGCGTGTGGAAGTCAGCCGCGAGCAGTTCCAGGCGTTGACCCGCGACTTGCTCGACCGCACGCAGTTCACCGCCCGGCAGGTGCTGCGCGAGGCCAATCTCGACTGGGGCGCGGTCGATCGCGTGCTGTTGGTGGGCGGCTCTTCGCGCATGCCGATGGTGGTGGATATGTTGCGGCAACTGTCGGGCAAGGAGCCCGACGCCTCGGTTTCACCGGATGAAGCTGTGGCTCACGGGGCCGCCTTGCATGCGGGCTTGATTCTGGCCAAGTCGGAAGGCCGCTCGCCCACCTTCAAGATTCGCAACGTGAACTCGCACAGTTTGGGAGTGGTGGGCACCGATCCCGCGACCAAGC
>DASVGM010000861.1:0-3834 GCA_036379555.1 Pirellulales bacterium
CGGCCGCGGTCGAGCACGATCACGTGCCGGTCGCAGTCGGAGTCGGCGCCGCCCTCAATCGGCGCGTCGAGCGGTATGGCGTACGGCCCCTTGTCCGATTCGTCGGCGTAGTCGAACGCAACCGGAACCGTCTTCGCGTTCTCGACAATCAGGTACGGAATGGCGCCGTTGGGACCAAAATCGGGGTGCAGCCAGGCTTGCCCGGCAAAGCGGCCGGCGGTGTTTTGGATGGCCGCCACCAGCTTGGCGCTGTTGGGGTCGACCGGGTCGTCGTCGATGCGGCGGTTCCACTCGCTTTGGTCGCTCATTGGCCGCCAACCGTTGAGCGGGGCGTTTTCACCCAGATCGGGCTTTGGCCCGGCGGCTGAAATGACGGAAGCGGCGCCACCAAAGAGCGCCAATGCCAGCACGAGGCGAGCCAAACCGTTGAAACATCTTGTCGCTGTCTTCATGTTCGCTTCCTGTGAAAGGTGTAACCGGCGCGCGGCATCCGCGCACAATATTGGCGGCGCCCAATGCCACGCAGGGGCGGGAAGCTAAACTATCCGACCGGCTCGACCATCCGTTCGTCGATTTCGATGGAAACGTCGGGCTGAACGAGGCTTGCCGCCACGGTCAGCCGGCCGCCGCGCAGGCGGGCGGAGACGGTTCCTTCCACGCCCTCCAGGGCGCCGTAGATGATGCGCACGCGATCGCCCACCATGATCGGTGGCGAAGGTGCGAAAGACAGGTTCGTGCCTTCTGGAGCGGCGACCTCTCGCGAGTCGCTCATGTTCAGAACGCGATTCAAGTTGGCAATCCGGTTGGTCGTCATGTTGCAGCGCCTTTCTTAGGTTTCCGCTTGGGGCGGGAAGGGTTGCTTCCGCCTGGTCGGTAAAATCACTGTCGTTGAGATCACTGTCGGACATCACGCGTTGCCCCCACAAGGGAGTAGAAAGAATAGTAACCTACCGCCGCAACCGTGTAAAGCAGCCGGCGATTTTTTTTTGGCGCGGACACTGTTTCGACAGCGCATCTCGCCTAAAATAACAGCAGGCGCGCGGCGCCGCGCGCCGAACAATCGCTTGAGACGGTTCGCTCGTTTTTCTCGTTGGTTGTCCGAGGGGAATGCCGACAGCTAATGCAAACACCTCTGCTGTTTTAATCATAAATTCTATTCTGTTTGCTTTACATATAAGCTACCGCGGAATATGGTGATAGTGAAACGAACCCGGCGACTCGCTGTGGGAGATTGTTCATTCGCCTGCGACAAGTTTGCCCGACAAGCAGTTATTTCAATATGCGTCGTAAACAGCAGTCGAACAGGAAGTAGCAAATGGCCGTTCCATCCCAACCACAAACAATCCGAGACTTGCTATTACGGCTGGCAGGCGGCGCGGACGATGCCGCCGCCTTACCGCCGCCTTTGATCGCCACGGCGCTTGAGGAGCGTCTCGCCGCGCCGCGGAAAGCGAAACCGTGTTGGGCGATCGTCCATAGCATCACCGATCACGGGTTGGTCTTGTTACACGAGAGGCCGTTTGTGCAACGGCATCTGACGTTGCGTTTTCAAGGTCCGGCGGGCGAGGTGGTGCGAATTGTGGTGGCCGCCGCTCACTCGCGATCAGCCGGCCCGCTGGTGGAAACCGACGCGGTGTTTCAGCGGGTCGGCGTCGAAATCAGGGAATTGACCTGACCACGCCTCATGGGTTAAATACCCTGGGGCGCCGTGTGACGGAGGATGCGTCTCCTGGTCCGCCACCAAGAAACTGCACGGCCTGGGAAGGCCATCCTCCCTTGCCCGCGATCACGCAAAGTTATTCAGGGCTTAGGCCGTGCCAACTCGATCGGCTCGAGCAGGTGGTCGTCGATTTCAACCGACACCCCTTGCTGCAGCAAATTGACGGCGACAATCAAACGGCACTTGCGGCAGCGGGCCAAGACCGTTCCTTCAACACCGGCCAGCGAGCCGCTCTTCACGCGCACACGATCGCCGGCCTTGAGACGCCCCTCCACCGTCATCGGAACGCCGGCCCCGATGAGCCGCGACAGATCGAACAATTGGCGGGTCAACTCGTCGCCGTTTGGCACGCTCAGATAACCGGCAATCCGGTTCGTCGTCAGGCTGAAGTGCCGCTCAAAATTGTTGCCGAAAACAAAGACGTAGCTGGTAAAAACCGGCACGTAAGAGACGTATTTTCGGCCGCGGATGCTCGACGTTTTAGGCACCTGCGGCAGGTAGTATGGAATTTGGGCCTGCAAGAGATCGCGCGCCAGGCTTTTTCTTGCCGGGGCTTCGTGTGCATGATCCACCAGGTGCGCTGAGCGTCTGGTTCGGCATCGCCCGCGCCGACCGACCATCCAAGCCGATCGCTCGCGCCATGCGGCGGACAAATGAAATCTTCCGGCACGGCAACCGCCGGGCGGTCGTCCGCAAGCAACGCATCATCGGGTAACGCGCCTGGGCCGACTAAGCCGGCCAACAGGTTATCGGGAAAACACGCGGGTTCTTGGGCGCGAATCGGCATTACCTGGCTCCCTTATCATTGCGGGTCTAAAAATTTTCATTGTAAGTAGATTCTTGCATCTCCCCCCAAAAATGTTAGCTTCCGCCGCCGTCGCTGTAAAGGATGCTAAAGTTAAAATAGGCAAGCTGCCGTTCTCAGCCGGCAAAACTTCTGTTGTCGCAATGCGATATTCGCCATAGAATTGGCAATCAACTGGAAAGAAGCCTATGGCCGCGACAGAAACGAAATCGAAAACGAAAACGAGCAGTGACGAGCGCTACCGAGCCGCCCTGGAGCTGTGGTTGCGCTGGAACGCCGCTTCGCAATCGCTCACGCAGCGGATGTTCACCGAACGTGAGAACCCGGAGAAAATACAAGTGATGCTAGACGATGTGGATCGCTTGCGACTGGAGGCCGTGGCGACCAGCGAGCGGCTATTGCGGTAGAAGGCATTCCTCAAGCAAGACCAAGGAAGGTTGAGAGTTGAAATGCGCGGGCCAACTTCGCTCCGGGGCAAACGTCTGTGGTTTGGGTTTTGGCTGCTTTTGGTGCCGCCGGCGGGGGGGCAATCGCCCGACCGCTGGCAAGTGCAGCGCGACAGGATGGTCGATGAAGAGGTGGTCGCGGCGGGCATCAAAAACGCCCGAGTGATCGCGGCCTTGCGCACCGTGCCGCGGCACGAGTTTGTCACGCCGGATCATCGCCGACACGCCTATCTCGACATGTCGCTGCCGATTGGTGTGGGGCAAACGATTTCGCCGCCGTTCATGGTGGCGATGATGAGTGAAAAGCTCGATCCCCAGCCCGACGACAAGCTGCTTGAAATTGGTACCGGCAGCGGCTACCAGGCGGCGGTTCTGAGCAAGCTGGTGCGTAACGTGTACACCATCGAAATCGTTGAGTCGCTGGGCCGCCGCTCGGCCGCCACGCTGCGCCGACTAGGCTGCTATAACGTCCACACGCGCATCGGCGATGGCTACGCCGGTTGGCCCCAGTATGCGCCGTACGACAAAATCATCGTCACTTGCTCGCCGGAACGCGTGCCGCCCGCACTCGTCGAACAGCTCAAGGAGGGCGGCCGAATGATCATTCCCGTGGGCGAACCATTCCAGCAAACCCTCTATTTGCTGCGCAAGCGCGATGGTGAACTGGTGAAAGAGGCCATCGAACCAACGATGTTCGTGCCGATGACCGGCTCGGCATTGGGCGGGCAGCGGCAGCAGGCCGGGCCGGGCGACACGCTACAAAATGGCGGTTTTGAGGCGCTTTCACGATTTGACGATCGCCCTGAAGCCTGGTATTACGTCCGTCAGGCCAAGGTGGTGGCACTGGGCGACGCCCCATCAGG
>DASVGM010000862.1:0-4299 GCA_036379555.1 Pirellulales bacterium
CGCCCATCGAAGGCGTGCCGGATTTTTTGGCGTGCAGCGCGGCGAGACGCGGCGAGGCGCTGTCAATGCGTTCGCGACAAAAGCGGCGCAGAAGTTGGATCGCCCGGTTGCCCACGATGCTCACCAAGAGGCAGCCGAGCGAAGCGGCGAGCAAGCAGCGTAAAAGAGGCATCGGCTGATGCGAAGACGAGTGAGAGAGTATCCCGGAGATGAGGAACGTGACGGAGGGGAGATGAAAATGCAAAATGCAAAACGCAAATTGCAAAACGCCTGTCGAGATAGGAGCCGGCGACCAGGCGCAAACACGACTGGCCACAGGCCCCTACCCCACTGCCCACTAGCCCCACTGCCCGCCAGCCCCAACGGCCCCGCCCAAATACCAAACCGAGAGGCCGACGGCCGTCTCGGTCTGGCGGTGTTCCCTGAGCGGCCGGAGCGGCGGTTTACGCCGCCCCGGCGCTCAGTCAATGAAGCTCCATCGCGAAGCACCTATCGGAGCGGCCGACCCAGAGACCGCTGTTCCGACAAGCTTAGGCTCCTACCCAGGAGGGAGGGTAGCGATTGGGTTCCCGCAAACCCGCACGCTGACGACGGAGCTTCTCAAATGTTTCCTTTGTTTCCTTTTCAAACCTGCCCACCGACCCCTTCCAACGCCCCGATCAATCGTTCCATGCCGATGGCCCGCGAACCTTTCACCAGCACCACGTCGCCCTCGTGCATCCATTCACGCAGTCGCGGCGCCGCCTCCAAGGCATCGTGGCAGGCCAGCGTCCGCTCATCGGGCATGCCCGAACGACGCGCGGCATCGACAACCTCTTTCGCCCGCTCGCCGCAGGCCACGAGCAAATCAGCGCCGCAGCGCGTCACGACTTCAGTTCCCAACTCGCGGTGCCATTGCGCCTCGTCGTCGCCCAGTTCACGCATGTCGCCGCAGACGACGATGCGTTGGCCCGGAGCGTCGAATTCACGCAACAGATCGAGTGCGGCCCGCATCGAGGTTGGGCTGGCGTTGTAACAATCGTTAATTACCTTCGTGCCATGAATGTCGAGCACCTGGCAACGCATCGGCGGCGCCTGGAAGTCGGCCAGCGCCGCGGCAATTTCGTCCAGCGAGCGGCCCCAGGTCCGCCCCACGGCGACCGCCGCCAGTACGCAGGTCAGATGATGGCGACCCCACACCGGCACGTCGAACCGGGTTTGTTCAATCGTCAGCCCCAAGCGGCCATTGCCGCTGTGAATGTCCGTCGCCACAACCTGGCAATCGGCCTGCTTGCCGAACCAGACGACCTCGGTATTCAGTTCGCGTGCCATCCGTCGCAGTATTGGATCATCGCCGTTGAGCACCGCCAGGCCGCCGGCGGGCAAGGCCGCCAACAACTCGCCTTTCGCCCGGGCAAGCTGCTCTCGCCCGCCAAAGCCGCCCACGTGCGCTTCGGCGATGCAGGTAATGACTCCCATTTGCGGCCGGGCCAGCTTGGCCAGTTGGGCGATTTCGCCACTGGCGTTGGCCGCGATTTCGATCACCGCGTAATCGTCATCGGGTGAGCACGCCAAGAGCGAAAGCGGCACGCCGATATGGTTGTTGTAGTTGCGCCGGCTGGCGGTTCCCTGGCAATGCGGCGCGAGCACCGCGTGAATCATCTCGCGCGTCGTCGTTTTGCCGACGCTGCCCGTGACCGCAATCGTGCGGCCCGTGAAGCGGCGGCGATGCTCGGCGGCGACTTGCCACAACGCCTGTTGAGCGTTCTCGACCGTCAAAGCCCAACGCCCCGCCGGCGGTACGACCGCGGCAGACTGCGAAACAACTCCAATGGCCCCACGCTGATAAGCGTCGCCGGCGAAGTCGCTGCCTTGGGCGTTGCGGCCCGGTAGCGCCCAGAAGACATCGCCCGACTCAATCTCGCGGCTATCGATGCGGACGTTCTGGTCTGCGATCCGATCAACCGGATCGTGCGCAACCAGGCGTCCGCCGGTCAGCCGTTCGAGTTCGTTGGGGGTAAGTTGCATACAGCTTCAAGTTCTTTTTTTCTACGCCGCGCGGCCAACGGCCGGAGCCGATTCATAAAGCCAACGGCTGGCGACTTCGCGATCGTCAAAACTGAACCGCTGGTCGCCAATGATTTGATACGTTTCGTGCCCCTTGCCGGCGATCAGCACGCAATCGCCCGGCCGGGCTTCTTCCAACGCCCAGACAATGGCATCGCGGCGATCGACAACCGGCCGCGCCGCGGCGGGTTCGTTAAAGCCGGCCACAACTTCCGCGATGATCGCCCGCGGCGATTCGCCGCGCGGATTGTCGCTGGTGACAATCGCCACGTCGGCAGCCGCCTCAACGGCCCGGCCCATCAAGCCGCGCTTTGACTTATCACGGTCGCCACCCGCGCCAAAGACGCAGATCAGACGACCGCTGGTGACTTGTCGCAAGGTGTTCAAACTGGCCGTCAAAGCATCGGGCGTATGAGCATAATCAATGAACACGCCGAACGGCTGACCACACTCAATGCGCTCCAAGCGGCCGCGTACTCGTTGAATCGATTCCAGTCCGACGACGATCGTCGGCAGGTCAATGGAATAGACCGTACCGACCGCCGCGGCCATTAAGCAGTTGAGAATGTTATGCTGGCCGATCAACGGCGTTCGCACGGCGATGGTTTCGTTGCCGGCACAGAGCAAAAATGTTTGTTCGCTTGCGAATTGCTCCAGTGGAACCGCCGTAATCTCTGCGGGACCGTTAATGCCTATGGAAAGCACCGGGCCATTCACTTGCGCCAGCAGACTTTCCGCCGCGCCGTCGTCCACATTGACAATGGCAAAGCCTTCAGGCGTAAGATGGTCGAACAGCCGGGCCTTGGCCTCGCGATACTTCGGCCAAGTGCCGTGATAATCGAGATGATCGTGCCGGATGTTCGTCACGCAAGCCACATCAAGCTCAACGCCGGCCAGACGCTCTTGCGCCAAGGCGTGGCTCGATGCTTCCATGACCGCGTGCGAGCAACCGCCGGCCGCCATGCGGGCCATCCAGTTGGCCAACACATTTTGCGGCGGCGTGGTCCAGGCGGCATCGCTCCACTCGTCGCCGTCAAAATAGCCCAGCGTGCCCAGCAAGCCCGACTTATAGCCGCCGGCCGCCAGCACGCTGGCCACCAGGCAACTTGTGGTTGTCTTGCCGTTGGTGCCGGTGATGGCGATGGTCTTGAGCCGCCGAGCCGGATGACCGGCCAGAGCCTGGCAGACATGACCGTAAGCATGGTTTACGTCAGCGACATAGCAGACCGGCACGGAGCAATCGGCCAACATCCGGCCGGCCAAGATGGCCTTCGCCCCGTTTTCCACGGCCTCGCGAACGTGTTGATGGCCGTCGTTGGAGGCGCCCGGCAAAGCAATGAACAGGTCACCGGCGCGGCAGGCGCGAGAATCGGCACAGCAGCTCGTAACGACGATCTCGCCCGCGGGCAGGGTCGCCTCGGGCAAAATCCGGCTCAAGCTGATTCCGCGCTGGTGCGCGGTCGTGCGATACATGGTGTGAGGCCTCCGTGCCTGCGACACTCGGTGAAGTTGGAGGAAGGCCCGTTTGGGGCCGTCCCGTGAAATGTCCTTGCGGCGCACCGTGGTTTATTGGCCCAGGGGTCGGGCCAACGGTTTGCCGGTTGGTCGAATGGTGGGCGGATTGTCGCGAAATTCCGGCGGCTGTCAAGGCGGGTTCTAAGGCAAAATCAGGAGCCGGTAGGACACACTTGCCTAAAAAGATCGCGTTGGCGGCAGTTTCGCTCATTGGCTATGGCGTTTCAATAATTTCTTGCCAACTATGAGCGCTATGGGCCGCGAACGCCATCCTTTTGAGTCTGGCCAGGTCCATGATTTTGCTTAGGTCGCCTTTCACCGAGTCGTCGGCGGTTCCAAATCGTTTCTCGCCGACGAATAATACGACCTCCCTCGCCCCCTTGACCTCTCCCTCCTCTAGAATTGCCAGATAGGTGTCAGATTCTTCCATCATTGGTAAGCCTTCAAAAATCTTCAGTGCCACATCGCGCCGCACCTTCCGTCGGCTCGCCGATGCCGGCAACCAAATCGGCGGAACGCGTCACCGCCGCAAGATCAACATTCAAATCTGGCTTTGGGCCATCCGCCATTGCTCGCCTGGCGAGCGGGAGGCGGAAAAAGCAAATAATCTGCTTGCATTGCCGCGCCGGATAGCTATAACGGTGGAATCATGGCGGCCCGATTTGAGGTACCGCCGAAAGCTTGCAAAACGTGGAGCCGGCTTCGATGAGCCACTGGCGCGTTCAACATCAATCCTTC
>DASVGM010000863.1:0-6254 GCA_036379555.1 Pirellulales bacterium
TGGAGGAAGGCGATCAATTGACGGACGTGCAAAAGCGGCTACGCGCCATGGCGGCGGGGAAATCGCCGGAGGCGAGGGCGGCAGGGCTGAGGCTGCTGGGACGCATGCGCAATCTCGACGACGTTCCGTTGTTGATCGAAGCCTTGCGTAATGACGATGCGTTGGTGATAGTGGCCGCCACCGAGGCGTTGCAGTTCATGGCGAGAAAGTTTCGGCCCGCCGGCGAGTTTGGCGTCGACGAGGAAGCTCGAAAGCGCGCCTCGGCCTATTGGAAGTCGTGGTATCGAGGTGTTCGCCCTGACGCCGAATTCGACGACGATTAGTTTGATAGATATGGAAACGCCGCATTCTCGCGCCGACGACGAGCTTGATTGGTACTCGGCACGCTCGCCGTACAAGCTGGCGGACGTTTTCGAGCTGTGGCGCTACCGCCAATTGGCGGTGATTCTGGCCTTGCGCGACATCAAGGTGCGTTATCGGCAAACCATCATCGGGTTGGTTTGGGCTCTGTTGCAGCCGCTCACCCAGCTTGTCATCTTCGGGGTGTTGTTTGGCCTGCTGGGGCGCTCGCCGGTGGCGGCGAACGTGCCGTTTGTCGTTTCGGCCATGTGCGGACTCGCGCTCTGGCAGCTTTTCTCGCAATCGGTGGCCGGCGCGAGCCTGAGCCTGGTCGAGAACCAAAGCTTGATTACGAAAGTCTATTTTCCGCGGCTGGTGTTGCCGCTGTCGTCCGTGCTGGCTGTGTTGATTGATTTTGGCGTGGCGTGCGGATTGTTGGCGGCGATCATGGCGTGGTATGGCGTCGCGCCGGCGGCGTCGCTGCTGGCGGCGCCTCTGTTTGTGGTGCTGGCGTTGCTCGTGGCGGCGGCGATTTCCGTTTGGCTGGCCGCGTTGAGCGTTCTGTATCGCGACTTTCGCTATGTGATTCCGTTTTTCCTGCAAGTGGCCTTTTTTACCAGCCCCGTCATTTACCAGACTGACGTCTTGATTCCAGCCGCCTGGCGGCCGGTGTTCGCCTTGAATCCTTTGGCGGGCGCCATCGATGGTTTTCGCTGGTCGATCACCGGGCAAGGTGGTTTTCCCTGGCTGACCGTGATCGTTTCGTTACCGCTGCTGACGGTGCTGCTGGGCGGAGGTCTGTTCTATTTTCGTCAAGTCGAACGCACCTTCGCCGATCGCATTTAGCTCATGGCCCGTCCGGTAATTCGAGTGGAACGAATCAGCAAACGCTACCGCATCGGCGCGCGCCAACCCTACCATCGTTTTTCCGAATTGCTGTCGCGGCTCGCGCTGCGCACGCTGACGGCGCCGCGAGACTGGTGGCGCCGCGCGCGGACGGCCGGGCCAACGACCGATCCGGAGCCGGAGCAGCCGACCCGCGGCGAGTTGTGGGCCTTGCACGACATTTCTTTTGAAGTGGCCGAGGGCGAGGTACTGGGCATCATCGGCCGCAATGGCGCGGGCAAAAGCACGCTCCTGAAGATCCTTTCGCGCATCACCGAGCCGACGAGCGGCCGCTTTGGCCTGCGCGGGCGGCTCGCCAGCCTGCTCGAAGTCGGCACGGGTTTTCATCCTGAATTGACCGGCCGGGAAAACATCTACTTAAACGGCGCGGTGCTGGGCATGACGCGGGCCGAGATTCGCGCCAGGTTCGACGAGATTGTCGCCTTCGCCGAAACGGAGCAGTTTCTCGACACTCCGGTGAAACATTATTCGAGCGGCATGTATATGCGGCTGGCGTTTGCGGTGGCGGCTCATTTACAATCAGATATCTTGATGGTCGACGAAGTGTTGGCCGTCGGCGATGTCGGTTTTCAACGAAAGTGCCTGGGGAAAATGGGTGACGTGGCCAAAACGGGCCGCACGGTGCTGATGGTTTCGCATAACATGCTCGCCATCGGCACGTTCTGCACGCGCGCGCTGCTGCTGGCCAAGGGACGCTTGGAGCTGGATGGCCCGCCACGCGAAGTGGTGCGGCAATATCTTGAATCCGGCTCATGCCAAGAGGCGCAACGAAGCTGGCCGGCCGAGCCGGCGGCGGAAGGCGCCGTCGCGCGGTTGTTGGCCGCCCGGATTCTGGACGAACATGGCGAAGTCGCGTTTGATCATGACATTCACCGCGCCATCTCGATCGAAATCGACCTGGAGTCGTTTCGCGAAACGGCGGCTCTTGACGCGGCCATCTTTTTGCTCAACGCCGACGGCGTCTGTTTGCTTTCGGTCGGCGCGTGTCTTGGTTCGTCGCTGGGCATGAGCGGCGTCGCGCCGGGCCGCTATCGCGCCAGATGCGAAGTGCCCGGCGGCTTTTTGAACGACGGCATACATTACGTGACCGCCTTCATCGTGCGTGATAAGCAGGAGGCCATCGCGATGGAGAAAGACGCGGTTTCTTTTTTAGTGCATGATTATGGAACCGGGCGCAGCGGCTACGTTGGCAAGATCGCCGGCGCGGTGCGGCCCACGTTTCCGTGGGTCGTTGAACGGCTGAACGGCCTGGGGCATAGCCCAATGAACAACGAGTCGTCGGCGAGTGTGAGGTAAACATGTCCCTACTTTTAATCGGCGCCGCAGGTTACGTCGGCTCGGCGCTGCTTCCGCACCTGCTGGAGCGAGGGTTTCAGGTTGATACCGTCGATCTTGGTTGGTTCGGTTCGACGCGGAGCGAGAACTTGCGCGTCGATTACGCGACGCTCGACCGTGAATTCCTTGGCCGTTATGAAACGATCGTATTGCTGGCGGCGCATTCCAGCGTGGCCATGTGCCAGCGCGAGCCGGAGCGAGCGTTGGCCAACAACGTGGCGAATTTCGCCGCCCTGCTGGCGAAGCTCGACCGCCAGCGCTTGATCTACGCCAGCAGCGTCTCCGTTTATGGAACGAAGGCCGACGCGATGGAGTTCACCGAGGAGGCGCCGATGCCCGAGCCGGTCAACCATTATGATTTTCAAAAGCAAGCCATCGATCGCTGCGCGCGCCTGAGTGGAGCGAAGTATTATGGACTTCGCTTCGGAGCGGTGAACGGCCCCGCGCCGAATCTGCGGGTCGACGTCATGCTGAACAAAATGGTGCATTTCGCGCGGCAGCGGGGGCATATCGAGTTTTGCAACCCCTCGATCTATCGCCCGGTTCTGGGCTTGAACGATCTTTGCCTCGCCGTGAGAGCCGTTATCGAAGGCGACGCGGCGCCGGGCGTCTACAACTTGGCCAGCTTCAACGCGACCGTGAGGGAAATGGCGGAGCAGACGGCCAAAACGGTCGGTGTGCCGGCCTTGGCCATCCCCGATACCGCGGGCGTCTATAACGTGCGCGTTTCCACGAACAAGTTTGAAAACGCTTTCGATTTTCGCTTTCAGGATACCCTGCCGACGATCCTGACAGAGTTGATGAACCAATACGAAAACTGTGTACCGACCATCCGAGACTAAGCGTGAGACCCAACCATGTCGTACCGTGAACTGAGCGACTGCCGCTGCTGTTCGAGTTCCGATTTGATTCCCTATCTCGATCTCGGCGAGCAACCGTTGGCCAACAGCTACCATCACGGTGAGAGCCTGCCCACGTACCCGCTCAAGCTGGCGTTGTGCGGGCAATGCTTCCACAGCCAATTGACCGTGGTGGTCGATCCGGCCGCGCTGTTCACGGAATATCTTTACGTCAGCGGCACGACCAGTACGCTGCGCTCTCAATTTCAAAGCCTGGCGGCCGACACGCTGGCGCGGGTCGATCGCCGTTGCCCGACCGTGCTGGACATCGCCTGCAATGACGGAACCTTGCTGGAATACTTTCGTGCGGCGGGGGCGCGCGTCGTCGGCGTCGATCCGGCGGTCAATCTGCGCCGCCTCACCGAAGAAAAAGGGATCGACGTCGTCACCGCGTTCTGGTCGGCCGAGGTGGCCAAGACGCTCGATCCGGTGGATATCATCACGGCCACCAATGTCTTCGCGCACGTCGATGACGTTCAGGGTTTCTTGAACGCCTGCCGCCGCTGCCTGCGCGCCGGCGGGCTGGTGGCGTTGGAGTTTCCCTATTGCCGCCGCATGATTCTGGAGAACGAATTCGACACCATTTATCATGAGCACCTCTCTTACTTTCTTTTAGGCCCGATCGTCAGTCTGGCGGCGCGGCTGGGCTTTCAGGTGCAAGACCTGAGTTTTTGGCCGGTTCACGGCGGGAGCGTGCGTTTGATTCTGCGCGACTCGCCGGCGGAGCCCGGTCCCGCGGTCGCCGACGCCCTGGCGCATGAGCGGGCCGACGGCTTCAACACGATGGCCCCGTACCGGCCGTTCGCGCGGCGCGTCGAGCGCAACCGCGAGCGGCTGCGCGAATTGGTGGACGAATTGAACGCTTCCCACAAGCGACTGGTGGGTTATGGAGCCTCGGCCAAAGGCAACACCATGCTCAACTACTGTCAAATGAATTTGCCCTACATCGTCGACGACAATCCGCTCAAGTGCGGCTGGTTGACACCGGGCCGAAACATCCCCATTCAATCGCCGGACACCTTGGCCGAAGAGCCTGAATCGCTCTACCTGCTATTGTTGGCTTGGAATTGCGCCGACGAGGTTTTCCGCCGCGTGAAGAGAATACGCGCTGGCCGGCGCGACTTCGCGGTGCGTTATATTCCGGAGGTGAGCTGTCATGAAATTGACGGCGATCACCCACGTCTGGAATGAGGCGTTTCTCTTGCCGTATTGGCTGCGGCACCACTACGCGATGTTCGACCACGGAGTCGTCATTGATTATGGTTCGACCGACGGTACGCCCGAACTGGCCCGGCAACTTGCGCCCAATTGGGAAGTACGTCGCAGCCGCAATGAGTTGTTTGACGCCGGCTTGGCCGACCAGGAGGTCATGGAAGTCGAACGCGAACTCACGGGCTGGAAAATCGCGTTGAACGTCACCGAGTTTCTTTGTCACGACGACTTGCGCGGTTTCGTCCGCCAGGTGACCCGTGATCGACCCGGCGTGCGGGGCGTATGGGCCAAAGACGTCGTGATGGTCGACCGCCCGCAAGACGCTGACGAACCGCTCTCCGCCGCACCGTTGTATTTTCAAAAACAGTTTGGTTATCCGGGCAACGGCGCCCGCAGCCGGCTTTTACATTGCTTTCCGGACGGGCGGTATGAGGTCGGCCGGCATACGAGCGGCGTCCTGGCCAAGCGACCGGACGAAGCGTTGATACTGGCCTGGTTCGGCTGGTGCCCGATCAAGTCTGTCTGGCAGCGCAAACTGGCGATCCAAAGAATGATCCCGGAGTCGGACAAGCGACTCGGCCGTAGTTGGCAGCACACGGTTTCCGAAGAGACGCTGCGCGCGATGTACGAGGGCGAGGTGGCCAAATCGTTTGACCTGACACTCGGTTGCCCGAGTTACGCGCGGATGATCGACCGCTTGCGCCTGGGGACGGCGCCGCCGGCGAATGTGCCCGAACCGTCAACGACCGTACAGAACCTCGGCCATGAACCAACCATCGTTCGGCCGGTCGCCGGCGCTGCGCTGGATGTTTCGGTGGTGATTCCGGTCTGTGACGGCGCTCCGTTCATCGCCCGAACGCTGCGCTCGGTGTTCAATCAATCGCCGCCCCCGCGAGAGGTGATTGTCGTCGATGACGCGTCGACTGACGATACGCGAAGCGCGATCCGCTGCGTTGCCGCCACGAGCGCGGTGGCAGTACGTATTTTGGAAACCAATCGGCGTTCCGGCGGCCCGGCGCAGCCGCTAAATTTGGGCGTTCGGGAGGCGGTATCAAGCTACATCGCCCTACTCGACCATGATGATGTCATGCTGCCCGGCAAACTGGCGCGGCAAATCGCCTGTATGAAGGTCTGTCCGGCGGCCGGGTTGGTGATGTCGCGAGAACGTGTTGAGGGGCGAGTTTGGGGCGGCGAGAGGAACCCGCGCGCAAGCGATGCCTGGAACGATCTGCCGCGCGACGCGATCAGCGATGATTGTTTCCGGATCGCGTCAGCAGACGCCTATGAGGCGCTGATCGAACATGGATGTTTTTGGGGTTCGGCAAGCGGTTTCGTGTTTCCCAGGCCGTTGCTGGAAAGGTCTGGCCCGTTCGATGAACGATTTCACTTGTACGCGGATTTCGCCTTTGTGCAGAAGCTTGCCCGAGATCGCGACATCGTTTTCATCGACGATGTTTTGTTCGAGCGGCACTTGCGCAGCGAGGGGCATTATCGCCACGCGGACGAGCTGCGCAAGACCGCCGAACAATTGTTGCTTCTCTGGCGGTTCGATCGCCGCCGGCT
>DASVGM010000864.1:0-2649 GCA_036379555.1 Pirellulales bacterium
AGTATCCTTTGCCGGATTTGGACGAATCCGAGCGCGCGGCCGAGTTTCAAGTGGCCGATCTCGAAGCGTTGGTGCGCATGAAGTTGATCGCCTATCGACGTAAGGATCAAGTTCATTTATTGGATCTGATCGGCGTCGGCCTGCTCGACGCGACGTGGCCCGGCCGCTTGCCGCCGCCACTGGGCGATCGTTTGCAGCAATTGCTCGACGACCCAAATGGCTAGTGTTTTACCAACTCACCGTCACAGCCATGCCGGCACGGATGCCGAGCATCGCCGCCGCGTTCTCTTCGACAATGGCCAACTCCAACCGGCCGCTGGAGCCGATTAGTGCCATCAGCGTGGCGGGCGGCTGTTCGCTGTAGGTGCGAAAGATGCCGAGCGTCTCATGCTCGTCGCAGGCGATGCGCACGCTCTCGTCGCGCGGAACGTCGGCCAACATCGTTTCGTTAATATCGGTTATCAGATTGCCGAAAGAGTCTATCGACTCCACCGAGCCACGGATCGAACGGGGCAAAATCAAGACCTCCGGCCATGTAAGTGAAACCAACTGGTCGAGGGCCGGGCCAAGCCGCTCCGGCGGCAGGCCTAAGCTCAGGCGCGCGACCACCGGCGCCATGATGTCACGGCCGTGAAACGTGGCCGAAACACGCGGTAGCCAGAACCTTGGCTCCTCGACGGCCACTATTCTAGCGGGCTTTTCACGCGCGGCCAAGCGGTTTAAGAGGCCGTTGTCGGGCGCCACATATCTCCCGCCGCCAATCTCGGCATACACAATGCCCCGCCGGCCGCCAACGCCGGGATCGACCACCGCCAAATGCAGGGTTCCCGTCGGAAACCACGGCGTGGCCTGTTCCAGCGCCAACGCGCCTGAACGAATGTCTTGCGGCGGAATGGCGTGCGTCAGATCGACGATTTGGGCGTCGGCGTTGATGGCGTAAATCACCCCCTTCAGCACCGCCACGTAGGGGCTGCCGAGGCCAAAATCGGTGGTCAGCGTGATCAACGGCATGCGCTACTCCACTCCGCGGCGCGCCGGCGCTCCGGGGCCTATCAGCGTGCCGACCGACCGGCCCAGCAAAATGCCGCACATGCCGCCGCGCTGGGCCACGTTGACCACCTGCTTTTGCGATGCGCGGCCCACAATGCCCACGCCATATTTGGTGGGCGCGAAACCCATCACGGTATAAAACGGTTCCACATGAACGCCGCCGCGATCATCGACGACCGGAAACTCATTCACCGGGATGCTCGCCAACCGCTGCACCACCCAGGCCTCCTCGCCGGCCAGAGCGGTGTCGATCGCCCGGTCCCAGTCGGCCTGCGTCATGCCGTGGCCGATATACACCCGATCGCCGCCGTAAGAGCGGTTGGGCTTGAGCACCAACCGCTCATGGTCGCGACGAACGTAATCGAGCAGTTTGCCGGGCTCGCCATGCGGCAGCGTGGTCTGCCGGTCGCTCAACAGCCGCGTCCAAAGCACATGGCGGCGAAACACCTGCCGCTCGTCGGCATTGAAATATTTTTGGCTCAACGCCGAATCCGTCAAAACCTCCCAGCAACTTTTATGGTCGAAGTCGCCGCCAATGGAAGAGATCATGCGGTTTTCAGCGAACAGCTTGCGCACCGGACGCAAATCGGCCCCCGCTGATTCCAACGCCAGCAAATCGCGAACCTCGTAATCGCGATAGGCAATATCCACCGCCGTGCCCTCATAACACACTTCGCCGTCGGCCAACGACAGTTCCACGGGATCGGCATGCATGATGGTCATGCCGTGTCGGCGGTGAAAATACTCCGCGAGTGGTTCTTGCTCGCAGGGGCCGTCGCCGGAGTATTTGGGTTCGATAAAGCACACGTTTCGCCCCGTGCGGCCGATCGCTTCCAGATGGTCGATCACTTCCTGGATGAACAGCTCCCGCAAATCTTGCCCCACTTCCAGTTGCAATTGCGGGTCGCATTGTCGCACTTCGGGCAGCACCACCTCGACGAGCATCTGCTCGCACGTGGGGCCGAGATGAATGCCGCCCACACCGCAGAGATTGGGTTCAAAGAAACGCAGCGATTCTTTCCAGGTGGGGCTGGTGAACTCGACCATCGCGTCCAACCGGCCGAACACAGGGTTGTTCTCGCGCTGGCTCGGCCCCCAACTATCCCACAGCCAGCGCTCCTCGGCTTCGCTTAACGGCACCAGTTTTCGCACGGCGAAATCGTGCATGTAGAGGTCGGGCAGGCGCTTTAAGGCGTTGAGGATGGTCAGCGAGACAAAGTGCAGATAGGCAAGCTGGTCGGGCATGACGCCGATCGGCCGCAGCATCACGCGAATCGCTTCCACCTCGCCGTGGCGTGTGTACACCAGGTTGCGGCGAAAGGCTTCGCTCGTCATACGCTCGGTCAGATCAACAACGGTTTGCGGCGGCAGGCCATAAAAGACCTTTCGCAAGCGGCTTTCCAGGTTCAGGCCGCTGAGGCCAAGTTCTTCGGCGGGGGTCAGCATGCGCATAGTGTACCACGCCGCCCCGCCCTGGCCTGCGCAAAATGACAGGATACTTACCAAAAATGAGGTGACGCTTTGATGTCGGATTTATTCCGCTCCACGGGGCTTGCCCCCGTGGCCGGCTCGATTGACTGGCTAACACGCAGTCACCAC
>DASVGM010000865.1:0-2728 GCA_036379555.1 Pirellulales bacterium
CGAAGCCACAAATGCAGGCCACCGCGGCCAGCGACGGGTAAAACCTGGCGGAATTCATATCGCTACCTCACTCCTCTAAATAGCCTGGCCTAATCGCGGGACGCACCGAGACGCTTTCCTCCTTGTGACGCCCGAACCAACCGAAAAGTTTCAACCAACCCAGATTATCTACGAATTGAGCAAGCTTGACGAGTAAGCGCGCGACAAAACCTGAATTCTGATTCAACCGTTATTTCCTTGCCTTGCCCGACATCACCGGCAACGGGGCGCCGAGCGTGTCGCCGTTGGAGCGGAAGCCGCCGCCGTCGACGTCGATGTAAATGGGGTTCGAGACGGCGATCGGCATGTCTTTGGCATGGGCCGGCCCCATCACCGGCCCAAGCGTCGATTTCTCGGCCGCCGCCGCCACAATCAGATGCGTGTCGCCGGTCAGCGTCAAAGCCAACTCCTGGTCGAACTTGACCGTTCCGCCGGCAAATCGCTCCGGCGTCGCCGTGCGAGTGAAATTGAGCGATGGCTGCGGACGGCCGTTGAGATAGACCTGCACGCGATCAATATCAAACCAGTTCGGGCATTGCACGCGGACCCTCAACATCGCCTTGCCACCGGGAAGGGCCAGATTGTCGCCCATCGTCCCTTGGTGGCCGTCGCCTGAGACCCGCACATCAAGAAACGGCCCGGTGGTCATCAGCACGTGTCCATGCTCGGCGGCGTGAACCATGTCGAGCGTCTGGAGCTTCGCGGGGTCGTCGGTTTCGCTTTCCAGATAAATGCGCCGAAAGCCTGAACCGTGAAAGTTGTAATGCGCGTCGGTGTTGATCACGCCGGGAATGCGATAGCCCTGGTTGAGCAATTGCAGCCAGTTAAAAATGGTGTTGTTGCGCGACTTGGCGCCACTCAGTACGGGCGGGTCAAAAAGCGTGTGCGGCGGATGCACCTCGATCACATCCATATAACCAAACGCCTTCTTAAAGCCTTCGTCGGGCATGCCGTCGCCGTTTTTGTCAAAGAAGACGTGGCCGATGTCGGGATGGTTTTGCTGCACCAGTTTATCGCTGCCGTTGTCCCATAACGCGAGCCGTTCAATTTTCAACTCCATGTCATGGTCCGATAGCGGCGCGCCGTTGTCTTGCGTATGAACGTGCGGAATGAGCGGGAAGGCGTTATGGTGATTCAAGTCGCCGGGGCCGTCGGTCAACTCAATTCCCGTGCAGGTGGCCATCAAGTGCGTGGCCTTGAGCCGCTCGAGGTGCGGTTGATAGGTCGAAAGCCGGTTGTGTTCGGTGCAGGGGGCAAACTCAATCTGTTCGCAAAGCAAGTTCAGCACGCGGCCGAGTTGGCTGGAACTGTTGTCGCCCGAAGGGCTCGAATGACCGTGAAAATCGGCGCTGACCCAGCCGGGCGTTTGCACGCTGCGCACCAGCACGGCTTCGAGCGGGGTCACCGCGCCACGCCGCAGTTCGAGATCGACAAAGGCGGCGTCATGTTCCGGCCCGTGACTGACGATCGCTTGATACTTGCCTGGCGCCAGCGACACCTGGAACCGACCGTTTTCGCTGTAGTAAGCGCTGCGCACGGCCCATTCGCCGGTTTGATGTCCGAAATCGGCGTCGGGCGTTCCCGCGCGTCCTAAGAATTGAACTTTGCACGGAATCGGGCCGCCATCCTCGGCCGTGATCTGGGCGGCCACGTAGCCGGCTTCGGGCAATTCGACGTCGATCAGCGACCCGTTCAATTCCACCATCCGCGAACCGTTTGCCGGCGCGGCCACTTGCGCCACAAACTTGCCGGGCGGAAGCTCAAAACGCAGACGTCCATCGGTGCCCGTTCGACCGTTGGCGTAAAACTGCCCGTCCTGGCGCACCTCGACATCGGCGCCGGCCAATGGCTTCCCGGCCGTGTCTCGCACCAGCAACTCACAGCTTTGCTGCTTCGTGCCGGCTCGCTGGTTGGCAAGGCCGCGCAGCGCAACGAGCGTCGCCGCCGGAAACAGCCGCCGCTCGATACGCGCGGACTCGCCGGGCTTCAAGCTGATTGGCTTGCCGGCCGCCGAATAATGAATGGTCGAATTTCTCGCGTCCGATTTACCGCTTAGCGAGGCGCCCTCGGCCAGCAGGCCATACGCCTGCCCAAACCACTTGTCATAGACCCAGAAAAGAGAGGCTTCGCCGTCGGGCACTTTGTCGAAGCTGCCGTCGGCCCGCAGTTCATCGCCAACCGCAAGTTCGAGTGGCTGGTCGCCCTGGTTGGCATAGATGGTTTCGACGACGAGCCAGTCGTCGCCATCGTTGAGAGTATAGCGCAATTCCACTTCGGGCTTGCCCGGCCCGGCCTGTGCCCGGCAAACAAAATGAACCGAGGCGGCTTCGATGCGCTCGCCGGCCGCTTTATACGCCTCGTCGATGGAGCGCCAGGTCATCTCTTTGCCGCCTGGATAAAAGGCGCTTAACTGGTCGTTTTGCTGATCGCGCCGGGTGAGATCGATCACGGCGCCGCCGACGTTGCGCACCGTCATATTGGCGTTTCGTCCGGCGACGGGCTTGGCGATCACGGCCACGATGCGGTCGTTTCGCAACACGACATCGCCATAGATGCAATCCACCTCCTTGCCGGTGGGGACATAGTCTTCCCAATGGTCGGGACCGAGCGTGACGCGTTCGGCGGCCGGCAGGGGCACGGTAAAGACGGTAACAAAGGCGAGCAACAACAATCGCTGGATGAGACGCAT
>DASVGM010000866.1:0-9075 GCA_036379555.1 Pirellulales bacterium
CACCTGGCGCCCGATGATCCGAATATCCTGCTGCAGGCGGCTCAAATGCACATCGCCATGGGGCAGCCGGTCGCGGCAGGCAAGCTGATTGACCGGGCCATCGGCGCCGACCCGGACAATGCCGCCGTGTGGGCCTTGCGCGGCAGGTCGCGATTTCAAAGCGGAGAATTCCCCGAAGCCCTGGCCGACTACCACCGCGCTTTGGGCCTGCGGCCCGACGATCGACAATCGCTGCTGGAAGTGGCCGAGGTTTACCGGCGGCTGAATCGTCCGCAGCGCGCCTTGGCGGCTTTGCAGACTTTGAGCGAAACCTACCCACCGGGCGAAGAAACGCGAGAAGTATTGTACTTGACGGGCCTTGCCTATAGCGCGACCGGTCGTTTTGTCGACGCCATCGACGCCTTCAACCAGGTGCGCTCGCGCGGGCGGCCGACGCCCGATTTGCTTTACTGGCTGGCCGACGCGCAGTTTAAGGCCGGCCAGCCAAACGAGGCGCAGCGGACCACCGCCGAGTTACTGGCGCTGGCGCCGACCCACTCCGGCGGCGTAGCGCTGGTCGAGCGGCTCGAAATCGCCCGGAGCAACGTGACGGCCGGCTATCGCTAGCCTGGATGAATTCCACGCATGGCAGAATGATTCTCGTTTTTCGCCAAAACCGTCCAACGGCGCCGCGAGAAAAAAGATGAGGGGCCGAAAAAACTGCCGCATTACAGGTTTTTCATCCATTTCGAGCCATCTGGCGGGCGTGCCGTTGCGTCGCGGCAGGTGATCGATGGAAGTTGATCGAACGTAACTTTAGTATTTGCTTGCACTTACGATGCGAATCTAGTACCGCTACACGGCCGGTCATGCCGTCCAATGCGACTGTCGGTTTCTGCCGTGCGTGCCGAATACCATGCCAAATTGCACAAAAACTGGCGTGAAGACGGCAAATATGGATGCAAGAAAACTTGACTCTCGGTTGTTAGCACGTAAAGTGAATTGATGTAACTTCCTACGTGTTACCCACATGATGGTGGCTGCTTTAACGGCGGACACCCTGGGTGGCGCATGGAGACAGACCAGTTGTTCGCCCTTTTGAGGTCCAAGGAGGACGCTCCCTTAGGAAGGCTGAGACACGAAGCAAGGAATCAGGCGATGTTGGTTTTATCCCGTAAGAAAAACGAAAGCATTGTAATCAACAACGATATCACGATTGTTGTCGTTGAAATCCGTGGCGATAAGGTGCGTTTGGGCGTTGAGGCGCCTAAAGAAGTGCCGGTACATCGTCGCGAAGTGTATGAGGCGATCCACCGCTGCGAAGGTGGCGGCACGTCGAATGGCGCCGCCGACCAACGCGCCAGCGATATTGATCCGGCCCGCGAAACTCCCTCCAGTTAGCCCATCTTGGCAATTTTACCAACGCCGAATCTCTGGCGGCGGGTTTTGCTTGGGGCATTTGTTTGAGGCACTTGACGACTTGCCGTCCAGGTCGCATGATAGATCGCTTTGATGGTCGGCTTCGCGTTCGAGTTTGTGCTCTTTGGGCCACACCGGCGCGATCATGCGGCCCCGTCGTCTAGCCAGGTCTAGGACACAGGCCTTTCACGCCTGCAACACGGGTTCGAATCCCGTCGGGGTCATTTTTTCATCGCGTCGGCCTCCAGTTGCGACAGCAATTGCTTGAGGTGCGGCAGAACTTCTTGCACCGCCTGCTCGCCGGTCTCAGCCAACTCCGCCGCGCGGCTGAAATCAGCGAATTCATACGCCGACGTGTCAGGCGTAATCAGCAAATCGAACGAAGTCGCCCGTAATGCCGTTGTGCCCGCAGCTTGCACTTCGGTCACGCGTAACAGCGTCTCCAGAATGCCGGGCCGTTTGCCACGCCGCGAACGAGCGAAGCCGGTCGGCAGTTTTGCCACCACGTCAATGCCGACGACAAAATCCGCGCCTCGATCCGGCAGAATATCGCCCGGCAGATTGTTCAGCACACCGCCATCGACCAGCGCCATGCCATCGCGCAAGATGGGTCGAGAGAGAAACGGCAGGTTAATGCTTTCCATGACGGCATCAATGGCATCTCCCCGATCGCGCACCACTTGCGAACCGGAGATCAAATCGACCGCCATGACCAACAGTGGCAACGGCAGTTGCTCAAGGTGCGTCTGACCAAGGTAGGGCCGCAGCATCGCGTCCCACGCCGCCCGGCGAAAGTTCGACCACATATACCAGCGTGGCCCGGCTGGCAACCAGCGAAAGAATTTGGCGGGCGTCAGCGCGCGTTGCAACTCTTCCAGCGCCACATCGGGCCGCCAGCCGCCGCAATACGCCAGACCCATCAGCGCCCCCGAACTGGTGCCCGAAACAAGATCGAAGTGGATGCCTTCGCGATCGAGCGCCCTTAACGCGCCCAAGTGCGCCAGTCCACGGGCCGCTCCACCGCCGAGCGCCACGCCCAGACGCGTACCGCGCAGATGCCGAACCAACCGCTCAATGGCCTGTTGCTGCCGCCATGACGCGCGGTGCGGGTCGTCGTCGATGGTGACTTTGAAATCGAGCCGCGCGATCGGCAGGTCGGCCGGCAGCCGGGGGGAGAAACGCTCGTCTTTCGGCAGCAGCCAGACCCAATAAATACGCTCGGCGATGTGCGGCGAGGCTTCGATCAGCACGCGAAGTTTTTCCACCGCCCCATCGGCGTAACGCGACTCGCACAGCCACCAGATTTCTTCACAGGCGGATAGCAACTCGGCGGTTTCGCCCGGCGAACCGGTCTGCACCACGTCGAGCAACACGCGGGTTTGGTGCTGGGCCACCTGGCGAATTCGCTCGCAGACGCGCTGCGCGCGTTCGATCCCGGCCAATTCGACGGGCACCGGCTCCACCAGATAATTCGCCCCGGCGGGCCACGGTTCGCCGCGATCGGTGACAACCTCGACGGCTTCGCCCCTGGCGACCAGCGCCGCGGCCAATTTACCGGCAAGCCGCCGCGTGGCGGCCGACGTATTGACCAGCCCCACGACGGTAGGCCGCTCGCGGCGGCGGCGGCGCGTGAGCTCCTGCCGCAGGCGTTCGACCAGCGCACGACCCAAATTGGCCGAAAAGAGCGGCACCTTGAGAAGCAACTCGTTGAAACGATCCGCGTCGAGCTCCAGCAGTTCGCTATCGACCACGGCCGTGACGGTGACGGCGCGTGACTTATCGCCCAGCAGCACCATGTCGCCAAAGTGATCGCCGCGTCCCAAGTACGCCAGCATTCGCGGCGGGGCGGGCGCGTGCTCCACCGTGACGCGCACGCGGCCATGCGAAACGATGTACATCTTCTGGCCCGCCTCGCCTTCTTTCATCACCGCTTGCCCGGCGGCGAACCGCACCGGCCGCAACCGCTCGGCCACCAGCCGCAATTCGGTGGGGTCCAAGCCGCGGCAGAGCGGACTGCGGCGTAAAACCTGAGCGACGTTGAGATGCGGGTTATCCATCAAGCGAAGAACACCTGATGTCGAAGGCGCGGCGGATGGCTTCAAGGCGGCGACGCTGGACACCGAAATCAAAGCGGCGCGTGCGCGAGGCCGATCGACAATGAATCACGCCACGCTCAGGATCGGCCAGAAACTCCAAATCATCCACAAAACGAAACAGCCGGCTCGTACACTCCACATGCAGATAACCCTCCTTTTCGCCGGCGATGACGCTGCCGGGCAGGCGAGCGACCGTCAGCTTGAGCTGTGCCAGAGCCTCCTCGGGGCTGCCGCTCAACGCAAGCGGAGCGATGCGTTGATCGGCACGAGTGGCCTGCGAGCAAACGCAATGGCGCGTACTCGGGCAGTCGCTCAAAAAGCCGTCTCGGGCGCCCAGGTCCGCCGGCCGCCGCGAGCAAAAGCTCAGAACCGCCAAAACGATGACCGGCAAGCCCAGTGCCAGCACCACCGTCGCCAAGATCAACATGATCCCGAATCCGTCACGCACTGCTCGATCCCAACAACTGCAAACGCAACAAGTTAAGTGCTTGCTTTCCCGCCCGCGGCTTGACGATCGCCGGATGAACGGCAAACGGCGACGACCGCGTGACCACGCCGTCTCGCGAAGCGAGAGCGAAATAATAAACCGCCGGTTCCGTCGCGGCAGGCTCAAGGGGCGGCAATGGACCGATCGCCAGGCCATAATCCGTGCCCGTTTGCTCACGCGCCGCCGAGGCCATCGCGGCGGCCAATTCGCCACCCGCCACAGCGTGCCGTTCGACAACTTTTTCGCCAACGTGCAACAGGTTGTTCAATGCCGTGCCATCGCGCACGATGAGGCCCGCCCGAAACACCTCGCCGCCGCCAATGACGTCGCCCAGCCAATGAGCCAGCAGCCCCGCGGTGCCCCATTCGACTGTCGCCAGGGTCTCGCCGCGCTCGGCCAACAGCCTGACGATGGCGTCTGGCAACTCGTCTTCTTCATCGCCAAAGACCAGCGCGCCAAGACACTGGCGAATCGTGATTTCGGTGGGTGTCATCGCCGTCAGGCATTCTTCGGGAGTGCGGCCGCTGGCGGTGATCCGCAAGGTGATGGTCGCTTCGCTGACGGTGATGCCCACCGAGGGCACGCGGCCGCGGCGAATCAAGTCGGGCAGCATCCCCTCCAGGTCGCTCTCGCCGACACCAAAACATTTGATCCGCCGGTGCCGAATGACTTGCCCACCCGCGCCCTGCTCCAACAGCCGAGGGGCCACCGTCGCCTGCCACATTTCTTTCATTTCGGCGGGCACGCCGGGCAACGCGAAAATACGCGAGGGCCGCCCCAGCGGCGGCGGCACGATCATGTCGATGCCCGGCGCCGTGCCGTGGGGGTTCGCAATGACGCGACTGCCCGCGGGAAACATGGCCTGCACCATGTTGCGTTCCGGCATTTCACGCTTGCGGTGCGCGAACAAAGAACGAATATGATCAAGCTCGGACTGGTTCAATTCCAGCTCGACGCCGAGCATGCCGGCCAGCGCCTCGCGCGTCAGATCGTCGGCCGTGGGGCCGAGGCCGCCGGTGGCCACCACAATGTCGGCACGGCCGGCCGCCAGTCGAAAAGCGCCGACGTTCGCCTCCAGATCGTCGGCCACGGTCGTATGGTAACGCACCGCGATACCCATTTCGCCCAATCGCTGACTGAGCCATTGGCTGTTCGTATCGAGGCGCTGGCCGCTGGTCAGTTCATCGCCGATCGAAATGATTTCCGCATTCATGCGCGTAGCAACTCGCGAAATTCGGCGAACAGATAGTCGCTGTCGTGCGGCCCGGCCGAGGCTTCGGGGTGATATTGCACGCTGAAGGCCGGCAAGCCGCGATGACGCACGCCTTCAATGGTATCGTCATTGAGATTGCGGTGCGTTACCTCCAACTCCGGCGGCAGCGAAGATTCATCCACCGCGAAGCCGTGATTTTGGCTGGTAATCTCCACGCTGCCCGTCCGCAGGTTCAGCACCGGTTGGTTCGCGCCGCGGTGGCCAAACTTGAGCTTAAATGTCTTGGCGCCGCAGGCCAACGACAGCAACTGGTGCCCCAGGCAGATGCCGAACACCGGCGTTTGGCCGAGCAGTTGGCGAATGGTTTCGATGGCGTAAGTGAGGGGTTCAGGGTCGCCGGGGCCATTCGATAGGAAGACGCCGTCGGGTCGCTGGGCCATCACGTCGCGGGCGGTCGCGGTGCCCGGCAACACCGTCACGCGGCAGCCGAGCGATCGCAAATGCCGAGCGATGTTCCACTTCATGCCGTAATCGAGCGCCACGACATGCGGCAAGGCGGCCTCGCTCTCTCCGACGGGGCCGGTTTGCCCATCAAGCTTGGACCAAGAGCTAAGCCGTTCTTTCCAGGAAACCGCCGCTTCTGGAACAACTTCACGCACCAGGTCGCGGCCGACCAGGCCGGGGCTGGCCTGCGCCTTGGCCACCAGGCTCGCATCGTTGAGATCGACCGTGGATAGAACGCCCTTCATGGCGCCGCGGGTTCGCAATCGCCGCACCAGCGCCCGCGTGTCGATACCCGCCAAGCCCACCACGCCGGCCCGCGCCAGGTAGCCGTCCAAATCGCCCGACGCGCGAAAATTGCTCGACAAACGACTCAGCTCGCGCACCACAAAGCCGGCCAGGTGCGGCCGCCGGCTCTCGACATCTTCGGCGTTGATGCCGTAGTTGCCAATCTGCGGGTACGTCATGGTCACAATTTGGCCACGGTAACTTGGGTCGGTGATGATTTCTTGGTAGCCGGTCATCGAGGTGTTGAAGCAAACTTCGCCGTCGACCTCGCCGGTTGCGCCAAAGGCAATGCCGGTGTAAACGGTTCCGTCTTCCAAGGCAAGTTTTGCGGGTTGGGGCATCGTTTTGCTCAGAGGCTCGCTAAGAAATTGGGCTGTGTTGGATTTGCGCGACGCGCGTTGACCATTCTCAAGTCATCGGGTCGGGTTCACCGATAGGAATCTACGGCTGTGGGTCTCCGGGCGAAGCAAACTAATCGTTTGTCAGCCTGGGCAGCCTTGGAGGGCCCTTGTACCGGCGAACAAGGGCCCTCATTTTTTTTGCGCTCGCGTCCAAAAAGTATATCCGGCCGGCACGCGATGGAAAAGCCGGGCTGCGTCTGGCCTGCGCAAACGAGGCGTCACGCGCCGCGAACCGTGGATGCCAGTTTTGTTCCGCAAGGCGACGTGGCTGAGGCCCGCCGCGGGACAGCGCTTGGAGTGTCGCCGGCCATCGGCATCTTCTCGGCAATTCAGACGTAGGCGGCCGATACATCGGGCCAAATGCCCAATGACCGGCCGCGCCGGCGGGCGGCGTCAACCGCGGCCGTCATGCGTCTCGAACATGTGCCGGTAGCTCGCGAGGCGTTGCAGTTCAGTTCCAGCGTCTTCGTAGCCGTAGTGGTAAGGCCCGATGTGCCAGAGCCGGATTGAAGTGTCAGCCATGATCTTGTAGCCGCAGAGGCGCGCCCGGCGCGAGAAAGCATAATCTTCGCCGAGTTGCGACATGGTGCCGCCCCATTCCTCAAGCATCGGCATGAAAAACGGAATCGCGCGATGTGCCCGGCCCCCATCGCACAACGGCAAGTTGAACCGCTGTTGAATCGCGACGTAAACTCCGCGCCGCACGAGCAAGAATCCCGTGCCTGCGTACAGAACCTCAACAAGGCCGCCGCCTTCTCCCATCGTGACCTCGCGCGTGCCGGGGAGCGGCGCCATTGCAAATCCTCCGCGTGGCCTTTTCCGAGCGTAGATGCCGGCCACGATTGGCAGCTTATGCGCCCTCAGTCGGTCGACGTCATCGGGGTCGAAAGACACATCGGCATCCACCCAGAGCGTTTCCTCAAAGCCTTGTTCCAGCGCGAGTGTCGCCATTTCAACCCGCAAATTCTGGCCAACAGCGACTCCGTTTCACGCTGAACCAAAACAGCGGGGCGATTCCGGCGGAACTGCTGCCGATACTTCAGCGACTGGCGATCAACGCCGAAACATAGTTGGACACCATCAGTTCGTTTGGTCGTCGGTTTCACCGTGCCGCCGGTCGGGCGGCGAGCATGGCGGCGCGTGCCAATCGATCGGGCAAGCAGTGGTTCCACGGAACCGCTTTCAGCCGTCTGGCTTTTGATTAACCGCACGCCCTTCGGCGTGGCGGTGGACGGGCAAAGCGGTCATGTCGCGCGCCGACGATGCAAATCCAACCCGAGCCGCGTACGATTCTCCCCTGTCATTGCCATTGAGCCGATTCCGGCCACGGTTTCTTGACTTTTTCCGTTCGATGATCGCGTCGACCGACCGCTATTGAACAGATTTCCGCGTGCGTTCAAAAGTATGGGTGTCTTTGTTCGCCCTTTGCGTTCAAAAGTATGGGTGTCTTTGTTCGCCCTAAGACCGCGCCGATCTTTGCGCGGCATGTTCGGAGTATAACCATATCAGTGCCCCATCAATGATGTGCGTCCCCTTTTAGTCCCTGGTCGGCAAGCACGGCAACGGCATCGGATTGTCCAGCGCGCGCGGCCGCATCTATTGGCCGTTCACCGTGCGCATTAATGGTCCATACCTTAGCGCCGTGCTCCAAGAGGACGCGGATGGAGCCAACATTTCCGCACGCCGCCGCAAAATGCAGCGCAGTGTCTCCCGCTTCCGTTTGCGCTTCGGGATCCGCGCCATTTGTCAACAGCAGTTTCAGTACGTCCGCACTACGATGCCCGCCAGCCCCGGCGTGAAGTGACGTTAATCCAGACTCGACACGATCCGCGGCGCACGCACCGCGCGCGATCAAGTATGCGATAACCTCGACACGCCCACTCATCGCGGCCCCGATAATCGGCGTCTCCCCGTCAGAACCGCGCGCGTTGATATCCGCTCCTGCGTTGATGAGCGCGTCAAGAGCACTCACGTTGGTGCAATCGGCATGTCCGCCGTGTGCAAGGGAGTAAATCAGAGTCTCGCCATAGTTGTTACGCCGGCAAACCTCTGCGCCCGCGTCGATCAGCGCGCGCGCGACGGCGCCGTTGAGACAGTACTGAACGTAGAAAAGTGGCGTTTCACCTTCATCGTCAGTCGCACAAACGTCGGCGCCGTGGGATAGCAGTGTTTGCGCCGCGCGCAGCCGACCATGGCGCGCGGCCGCGTGGAGCGGCGTCGCGCCGTCGTCGTCACGCCAGGTGAGATCGGCGCCGCTTTGGATCAAGAAGTCGATGTTCCAAGGTCTTCCACCGCGAGCGGCCATGTGCAGGCATGACTCACCGTTAATGGACCTCGCCGCGATATCAGCCCCACCCTCTAAGAGCATTTCCAGAATTAAGGTGTCGGCAAATGTTGATGCGGTGAATAGGGCGGTCTCGCCCGATTCGTCAACGGCCTTTGTGTCCGCTCCCCAATCGAGCAACAGCCCCACGATTTCTCGGTCGTTGGCCATCGCCGCCAAATGCAGCAGCGTCAACCCTCCATCCGCCCGCGTGTCGAGAAGCGCCTCATTGTCGTCTAATAGATACTTCACGCACGCGGCATCCCCGGCGTTCACAGCGTCGAGTACTTCCCTCAGTAGGTCAGGTTCTGCATCACTCATTGTTGCGGTAACGATTGTGCTACGAGACAGCCATATCAAAAGTTCAC
>DASVGM010000867.1:0-5323 GCA_036379555.1 Pirellulales bacterium
GAGTTTGCAGCCGTTTGACAACTCCAAACAGGACCAGCATGCCCGCACTTTATCAAGCCCAGGTACGCTTTAGTCGGATGAACCTTAAAAAAACGCATCGTGGCCCCGCTATCCAGCCAAAATCCACCCACAAATTCTTCCGAGGAGCCTTATTAGATTGCGAAAACGCGCCGGTTGCAAGCCACAACGAAAGGGCGTATCAACTCGGTCGACATTTTGGCTTTGGCAAACGGCCCTCGTTCCCGCCGCGCCAAGCGGTTCGGGAATGTTTAGCAAACCGCGTTCGCGGGCGATCGTGAGCAGTGTCTGGCAATCGTCAATCTGTTCTTGCAACTTGTGGGCATAATCGTTCTCCCAGCCAAAGGTGCGGCGCGTGATGATGCGACATGCTCCATCGCGTAAATCTTTTGCCAATTGGCGACAGCGCGTTTATCATGGCATGGTATGAAAACGAAGGTCGCCACCGCCGGATTGAAGCGCAAAAGGCCACCAAGTAAGACGTCATCCGCGCAAAACGCGCCGCGCGTGCCGGCGCGGCCGTTGGTGCGCATCGGCTTGGTCTTTGGCTATGAACTGGGCTTCTATCGCGACATCCTGCACGGCATCAAGTCGTTCGCGGCCGAGCGGCCGCATTGGGTGTTCACACCGTTGACGGCCGACCGCCGCGAATTGGAATCGCCGGCGGCGCGCAGCCAACACGGCTTCATCGCGCATATCTTCACCTCCGCCGTGGGAGATATGCTGCGTAAGCGGCGCCGGCCGGTGGTGAACGTGTCGGGCGTGCTGCCCGAACTTCCTTTTCCGCGCGTGGTGATCGACCATGAGGCTGTCGGCCGCATGGCCGCGCGGCACCTGCTGGAACGCGGGCTACGGCATTTCGCCTATCTGGGCTACCCGCGGCACGCCTTTTCCATCGGCCGCGAGTTTGGCTTTCGCGCCGAGGTCGAAACGGCCGGACATCAAGTGGCCGTGTTCCTTGATCGCAAGCAGAGCATCGGCGATCCCACCAAACTATGGCGTTGGAATCAGCAATTGCTGGCCTGGCTCGAATCACTGCCCAAGCCCGTCGGGCTGTTGACCAGCCACGACAACCAAGGCGTGCAGGTGTCGGAATACTGCCGGCACTTGGACGTGCATGTGCCTGAAGAGGTGGCGATTGTGGGCGTCGACAACGACGACTGGCTGTGCGAGCTGGCGCGGCCGGCGCTGTCGAGCGTGGCCTTGCCATGCGAGCGCATCGGTCATGAGGCGGCGCGGTTGATGGAGCAGATCCTTTCTGGGCAAAAGCCGGCGACGCCGCGTTTGGTATTGCCGCCGGTGCGATTGGTGGTGCGCGCCTCGTCGGACATTCAGGCCTTGCCCGACGCCGACGTGGCGGCGGCCGTGCGCTACATTCGCGAGCATGCCGACCGGCCGATCGTGGTGACCGACCTCTTGGCGGCCGTTCCGGTCTCGCGCCGTTCGCTGGAGCGGCGGTTTCGTCGCCACCTGCGGCGCGGCATTTGGGAAGAGATTCGCCGCGCGCACCTGGAGCGGGCGCGGATGCTGTTGACCGACACCGATTTGCCGATGTCGGTTGTCGCCCAGCGCGCGGGTTTCAGCGATTCGCGTCAGCTTTCGATCGTCTTTCGTCAGGAAATCGGCGAGACTCCCACGCACTTCCGCCGCCGCCACCGCGCGCCGGGAGCGATGTTGGGGACCGAGTGAAACCGCAAAAAAAGCCGGTATCGCGTCTCCCGCTTACCGCGCTCGGCGGCGAAAAAAAGCGCCGCGGGGGTGCAATCCAACCCTCAGTAGCAAATAATGCAATTCCGCCGGCCAGGCCGGCTCGTCGCAATCGTTTTTCCCTGCCAAGCGAGGCCTTCTTCCATGTCCAAGTTCAACATCCGACCGCTGTGGTTTTTCGCCCTAATGCTTCTCGTTCCCGCCGCTCTCGTCCGCGGCCAAGGGCCGGAGCATATCAAGGCGAACTACACCAAATACGAATACCGCATTCCGATGCGCGACGGCAAACGGCTGTTCACGGCGGTTTACGTTCCCAAAGACGACACGCAAAGCTGGCCGATCTTGCTCACGCGCACGCCCTATAGCGCGGGGCCGTACGGCGCCGACCAATACAAAGGCGATCTCGGCCCCTCGCCGTTGTTTGGCAAGGAGGGCTACATTTTCGCCTATCAAGACGTTCGCGGGCGGTGGATGTCGGAGGGCGAGTTCGTCAATATGCGGCCCTATCTGCCGGCCAAGAATGGGCCGACCGAGATCGACGAAAGCTCCGACACATGGGACACGATCGAGTGGCTCATCCGCCACGTGCCTGGCAATAACGGCAAGGTCGGCATGTGGGGCATTTCTTATCCGGGCTTTTACACGGCGGCCGGCATGATCGACGCGCATCCCGCCCTTAAAGCGGCCTCGCCGCAGGCGCCGGTGACCGATTGGTTCGTCGGCGACGACTGGCACCACAACGGCGCCTTGTTTCTCACGCACCTGTTCAACTTCATGTCGAACTTCGGCTGGCCGCGTCCCGAACCAATCAAGAAGCAGCGGCCCCGCTACGAACATGAGACGCCCGACGGCTACAATTTTTTCCTGCGTCTGGGCACGCTGGCCGACGCCAATCAGCGATATTTTGAAGATCAGGTCGCCTTTTGGAACGAGGCCATGCGGCACGGCGTCTACGACGATTTCTGGAAAGCCCGCAATATTCGACCACACTTGAAGAACATCAAGCCGGCCGTGATGACCGTGGGAGGGTGGTTCGACGCCGAGAATCTCTTTGGCGCTTTGGAGACCTATAAACGGGTCGAGCAATCGAGTCCCGGCATTACGAACATGCTGGTCATGGGGCCTTGGCGGCACGGCGGCTGGAGCCGTGACGACGGAGCCAAGCTGGGCGACATTTCGTTCAACTCCAAAGTGTCGGAGTATTATCGTGAGAAGATCGAACTGCCGTTCTTCGAGTTTCATTTGAAAGGCAAGGGAGATTTCAAGCCGCCGGAGGCCTGGGTGTTTGAGACCGGCACGAACCAGTGGCGGCGGCACGAGCGCTGGCCGCCCGCCGGCGCGGAGCTTCGCCCGCTCTATTTTCGCGCCGCGGGCCGGGCGTCGTTCGAGCCACCGGACGATGCGCCGCCGGTCTACGACGAGTACCTGAGCGACCCCGACCGGCCGGTTCCTTTTATCAACCAGATTACCAACGGCATGGCCGTCGAATATATGCTTGCCGATCAACGGTTCGCCGCGCGGCGGCCCGACGTGCTCGTCTATCAGACCGATGTATTAGAAGCAGACGTGACCATCGCCGGCGCGTTGCGAGCGGAGTTGCGGGTATCGACGAGCGGAACCGATAGCGATTGGATTGTGAAGCTGATCGACGTTTATCCCGACGACTACCCCGATCCGAACCCCAATCCGACGGGCGTGCGGATGGGCGGCTATCAGCAGCTTGTCCGCGGCGACGTGATGCGCGGCAAGTTCCGCGACAGTCTGGAAAAACCCGCGGCGCTGACGCCCAACGAGCCGACGGCCGTCAACTTCGCCCTGCCCGACGCCTATCACACCTTTCGCACGGGGCATCGCATCATGTTGCAGGTGCAGAGCAGTTGGTTTCCGCTTGTCGACCGCAATCCGCAGCAATTCACCGACATTTACCACGCGCCGCCGAGCGAATTCCACCGCGCGACGCAACGGCTTTATCGCTCCAAGAAGCTGGCCTCGCGCGTCATGCTGCCGCTGCTGGCGCGGCCATGACATCGCGTTAAACCAGCTCGCGAATGGGCTGGCAGGTGGAGGGCAGTAGCGGCACGGGGCGATCGGTTCTGTCCTGGACGAAGGCGTGAGGATCGATGCCTAAAGCGAAATAGGCCGTCGCCAGAACATCGTGAAAGTGAACGGGCCGGCGCGCGGCATAGGCGCCGAGTTTGTCGGTGGCGCCAATCACCTGCCCGGTGCGCAAACCACCCCCGGCGAAAAGGGCGCCGTTAACCGCCGGCCAATGATCGCGGCCGGCTTGGGCGTTGATCTTGGGCGTGCGGCCAAACTCGCCCCACACCAGCAAGGTGACGTCGCGGTCAAGGCCGCGCTGGCGCAGATCCTCAACCAGTGCTGAAATGCCTTGATCGAACTGAGGCAGGTTCTTTCGCAGGTGCGAAAAATTGCCGCCGTGCGTGTCCCAAAAACCATAAGCCACCGTCACGCAACGCACGCCCGCCTCCACCAACCGCCGGGCGATTAAAAGCTGATCGTTCCACAGCGGGGCGCCGTCGCCTTGGTGCTTGGACGAGCCGCGGCCATAGCGATCTCGCAGCCGCGGGTCTTCACGCTCCAAATCCATCGCTTCCACCAGCTTGCTCGATGTCAGCACGTCGAACGCCCGTTGATAGGCGGTGTCCATCTCGGCCACCTGCGCGGCATCGATCGACTGCCGCCAGCGATCGAAGCTGCCGAGCAAACGGCGACGGCCGGCAAGCTGATCGAGCGACAGGGAGCGCGGTTTCATGTTGGCCACATCCTCGCCATCGGCACGAACGCCGGCAAAGGCGTGTCCCAACATGCCGGGACCGGGGCTGTTGTAGGGCCGGTGTTGCATGGTCGGAAACAGATCGACAAACGGCGGAACCGTGCCGTCGAGCGAGCCTTTAACCCGTGCGATGGCCGAGCCGATGTGCGGCCGCCCGTCGCGATGCGCCTCGTTCATCGGGTAGCCGGTGAGCGTCTGAAAACTGGAATGTTCGTCGCGCAGACCGACAATCGAGCGAATCACGGCGAACTGATCGAGCATGGCCGCCGTCTTGGGCAGCAATTCGCAGATTTCGACGCCGGGCACGTTGCTGGCGACCGGCTTGAACTCGCCACGCACTTCGACGGGCGCGGCGGGCTTCATATCGAAAGAATCATGGTGTGATAGCCCGCCGGACAGGTAAACCATAATCACGGCTTTTTGCGAGCGTCGCCGCGCGGTTTCCTCGGCGCGCAGCAGATCGACGAGGCTCAGGCCGCCCATGCCGAGCGATCCTATGCGCAAGAAAGAACGTCTACTGACGCCGTCGCAATACGGTGGGGTGCGTAGGGGCGAAATTGGCATGCGGGCGGTCTCGCTGGAAGGTGAGGCGTGCGGGGTTGCCAATAGTATAGCGGAATTCGACGCGGCGGCCACCCGCCGGCGTTGATCGCGCGAATACGCCAGGTGACCGCGCTTCACAGCCGAGCTTTCGCTATAATCAAAAACATGACCCTCGACCGCCTCAACCGCCTGTTCGACCAATTGACCGGACAAAACCTGTTGCTAGGTATTGTCTGGCTGGGCCTGGTTTGCGTGACGATC
>DASVGM010000868.1:0-2096 GCA_036379555.1 Pirellulales bacterium
CGCTACGCGCCGTTGCATCATCATTTTGAGTTTCTTGGCTGGCGGGAAGGTGACATCGTGCGGCGTTTTTGGGCCGCCGCCGTTGGCTGCGCGATTGCGGGATTGCTGCTGTAACTAAGGTCGCTCCGCGACAAAGGAAAGCGGCGATAAATCGCCGCACTCCAAGAGAGTTCCCCATGAACCGGCATTCGATGAACCTTGTTTTTGCCGGCGGCGGCACGCTGGGCCACCTGTTCGCCGGGCTGGCCGTCGCGCATGAACTGCACGACCTGGCGCCGGCGACATCCATTCATTTCGCCGGCGGCGGATCGGTCAACGAGCGCCAGCACGTCGAAGCCGCGGGCTACACCTATCACAACATCTCCTGCCGGCCCTGGCCGCGTCGGCCGTGGAGGGCGGCAGGTTTTCTCGTCAATAACGTCCGTGGCTATCTCGGCGGCAGGCGTATGCTGCGGCGACTGCGTGCCGACGCGGTTGTGGGCCTGGGCGGTTACGTCAGCGCGCCGATCGCACGCGCGGCCGTTTCGCTGCAGCTCCCGTTGGTACTCGTCGAACAAAACGCGCTGCCCGGCCGCGTCAACCGCTGGCTGAGCCGCCATGCGGCTTGCGTCTGCGCTTCGATTGATTCCAGCGCCATCGGGCGCTTAGGGCAAGTTCGCCTCACCGGCGCGCCCGTTCGTCGCGGCTTCCTCACGCCGCGCACCGAAGCCGGCCATGAGAAGCTGTTGCTGGTCACCGGCGGCAGCCAAGGCGCGGCCGCCTTGAACGCCGCCGTGCCGCCGGCCCTGAGCCGATGCCAATCGCTCCTCACCGGTTGGCACGTCATTCACCAGACCGGTCATCGCGAGGTTGAAGTGACGCGCCGGCATTACCACGATTTGGGCATCGCGGCCGATGTCGCGGCGTTTGTCGATCTGCCCAGCCTTTTGCCTCACGCCGGCTTGGCGGTTTGTCGCGCGGGCGGTTCGACCATCGCCGAATTGTGCGTCACCGGCACCCCGGCCATTCTCTGCCCCTATCCATACGCCAGCGACGATCATCAACGCCATAACACCGTAGCCGCGGGCGATGGTTGCCGCGTGGTGGATGAACGATTTCCCGATTTCCTCGGCCGCTTAAGCTGCACGCTGTCCACGCTGCTGGCCAATTCCGAGCTGCGATCGCAAATGTCGCAGGCGATCCTGCGCCGCGCTCGTCCGAACGCGTCTCGTGAGATCGCGCGGCTGGTGCTGGAAGGCGCCGAAGCTGCCATGATCGCTCGCGCGCCGTCCCGCAGTTTGTTCAATGCGGCACGCGCGGCAATGAGACCTGCTCGCCCGCCTGTCGTCAAATGTGATTCGCCTCGGTCAGATCGATAAAATGCCGCGATTCGCGCTCGACGGTTTCGCCAACCTGCACGGGCACCGCTCGCTCAAAAATGGGGCCATCGAAAACAAACGAGTGGTATTCGCCGTTTTCACCGCACGGATCGACGTCCGGCGGCAGGTCGTTCAAGAGCGCCGTATCGATCTCGCGCCCCAGAAAATGGCTCGGCAGTTTCTGGCCGTCGACGCAAACCAGCACCGCCCGAAAGCCAAGCTCGATGAAGCGGTGAACCAGTTTGGTGGTGTCAAGTTTCCAGAGAGGAAAGAGGCCGCGCATGTCGAGTTGCGCCAAATTCTGTTCGCGATAAGCCCTTAAATCTTCCAGGAAAATGTCTCCGTGGGCGACCAACGAAACGCCGCGGCGGCGGTAGGTCCACAGCTTTTCGGCCAGCAGCGCGGCATATTGTTCGTTGGTGCAGGGCCGGCCGGAGTTGGACGGCAGATAGAGCTTGTCGAGCGGCGCGCCGACGGCCTCCGCCTGGCGTTCGAGTAGCCTTTCACGCACGCCGTGATGGCTGATGCGGCCGTAATCGGCGGCGATGGTCGTTAAGAGGCCGATCACTTCATAGCGCGCCTCTTGACGCAACTCATATAGGGCCAGCGCGCTGTCTTTGCCTCCACTCCACGATAATAACACGGGTTCGCGATTGGGCATTGTCTAGCGCCTGACCTTTCCGTTTTCGGCTCACTCTATCAGCCTCCGCCATGTTGTCAAACGCTTGCTTGTTGACG
>DASVGM010000869.1:0-2414 GCA_036379555.1 Pirellulales bacterium
TGCTGGCGCCGCTCAACGTCAACCAACAAGACGTGATGGACGCCGCCAATCAGCTTTACGATGAACTGACGCGAGCCGGCGTCGAGGTGTTGATGGACGACCGCGACCAGCGGCCGGGCGTCAAGTTCAAGGACGCCGATCTGATCGGCATTCCGCTGCGCGTGGTCGTCGGCGGCCGGAGTCTTAAAGACGGGCAGCTCGAACTGAAATGGCGTTGGAAAGGTGAGGCGGAAACCATTCCGCTGGCCGGCGCCGCGGCTGCCATCGCCGAGATGGTGCAGGCTGAACGGGACTTGGCCCGTACCACGACATAGTAGCCATGACCATTGCCACAATACCCGAAGTTGCCGGACTCGACGCGCGGCGCGGCTTGGTGCGCATTCCGCCGGAATTGGATGTTCCGCTTACGGCCCGCGTCCGCCGGCTCATTGATACCGTCGCTTTCCGTCGCTTGGCGCACATTAGCCAGCTTGGGCTGGTGTCGTTGGTTTATCCGGCGGCGCTGCACACGCGCTTTGAGCATGCCCTGGGGGTTTATCGCCTGGCGCTGGTTTACCTCAAGCAGCTTTGCCACGACGAGCGTTTCACCGCCGCGGTCAGTGTGGCCGACGCCGAGTTGTTCATTGTGGCGGCGCTGTTGCACGATATTGGGCATTGGCCGTTTTGCCACCCCATTGAAGACATCCGCCTGGAGGACGTCTTCAGTCACGAGCGATTCGCCGAGCGTTTTTTGGCGACCGGCGAAATCGCCGACGCCTTGCGCGAAGACTGGGGCATCAACCCTGCCGACGTGCTCGCCTTGCTCTCGGAAAAGCCTCGTAACAAAAAGGACCGCATTCTGGCCAGTTTGCTGTCGGGGCCGATTGACGTTGATAAAACCGATTATTTGATGCGCGACAGCTTGCACGCCGGCGTGCCCTACGGACGTAATTTCGATCAAGGACGCTTGATCGGCAGTCTTTGCTTGAACGAGGCCGGCGATGCCCTGGCCATCGGCGAGAAGGGCAAAACGGCGGCCGAGATGCTTGTGTTCGCGCGTTACGTGATGTTCAGCGAAGTCTATTGGCACCATAGCGTGCGCGCGGCGACCGCCATGCTGCAACGCGCCTTCTTTCTGCTGCGCGGCGGACTCGATCTCGATCTGATCTTTCAACACACCGACTCGCAATTCATCGAAACTTTGCGGCGCGCCGCCGACGGAACCCCGGCGAGCGACCTCATCGGCGGCTTGTTTGGACCCACGCGGCGGCTCTACAAGCGCGTGGCCCAATACAGTTTTTTTGAACAACGCGAACTGTACGAACGGCTGGCGCGGCGCCCATATCCGTGGCTGGTGGCCTGCGCCGAGCGGTTCGCTGAAAAAGCCGGCGCCGCGTTGGGCAGGCCCATTCCGGCGGCCGCGATTCTTTTTGACGCGCCGCCGGTAGGCCGCGAGGTCGAATTCAACATCGACGTCTGTTTTCTGAAAGAGCGGCGCTATCGGACGCTGGGTGAGGTGTCGCCGGTGGTCCGCACGCTCGCCGAGCGCCAGTTTGACGACTACGTCAAGCGGGTGCGTATTTTCGCGGCGCCCGACGTGGCCGACGGCTTGCGATCTCTGGCCGCGCTGCCGCGGATTTTGGAAGAAGCCATCGAGGGCGTGTAGCGGAATTCGTCGCTGTCTCAAGTTCGCATTTTTTCGGGTATTCCGGGTTTCAAGTGGCTAAGATTCAAACTTTTTCGGGTGGGCTGTTTTGTTCCGCCCCGATCCGGGTTCATCCCGGTCGAGCGATGATTGACCGCCCAGAACGCGTTATCGTGATAACCACCCGCGCCTCCTCTTTTTCGCGTTGCATCCGCCGCTTTTGGCAGCCTTTTTTCCTGGCCGGTTTTTTTGTCTTAATCGAACCATTTCGACGGGCGGGCAGCTCTGCCGAACGCCCAATAGTCTAATTAAGTCGGAGCACGACAACCGATTTTGCGCAGCCCAGCTCCATCCTCCGGCTACGCCAACCAAATCGCCGTCGTGGACGGCAATGGTGGGCAATGCCCACCCTACGGGCTAGGGCTTTTTCGCGGGTGAATCGAAGGCGGCAAACACCTCGCGAGCGATTTCCGCACAGAGCCGATCGCCGGCGTTGTCGAGCGTCCACCGCTGGTCGGCATTGTCGGCCGTTAGGACGCAAAGAGCCACTGGCCCGCTTGGCGTATAAAGAATGCCCGCCGCCGTGCGAACGGCGTCCACGCTACCGGTTTTATAGGCCACCACCGTGCCGCCCGGCAAGAAACGCCGGAACTTGTGCTGGTCTTCACACGCTTTCAAGTGCGACAGCATCGCCTCGCTCGCCTCTCGGCTAACCAGTTCGCGTCGTTCGAGCTTACTTAAAAGCAGGAGCATTTCCGCCGCCGTTGTGCTGCCGATTCCAAAGCGTTTG
>DASVGM010000870.1:0-7884 GCA_036379555.1 Pirellulales bacterium
GAATTTGAGCCAGATCGACCTTGGGTTTTCTGAGTGTGCCGCCGATCGGCAACTGGATCGGCCGCGATTGAATGGCCCGCGCCAACGGCCCGGTGAACGTGTTGCCGTTGAACGTGATCTCGGCCATCATGGCCAGGCTCTCATCAAACCCCACCGAGCCGTGCGTTTCGATGGCGAACCGCGGAAATTGCAGACGCAACCCCTCGTGATAGACACGGCCGTCAACCAGTCGAAACTCAACCTTGGAATCACGGGCCAGGCTGAGCCGCTCGATCGACGGGCTTTCGTTTGTCCCCGACAAACCGCGCATCGCCTCAATGGCCGGCAAAAACTGTTGCACCAGTGGGCCTGGCCCCAGTTCCAATTCATGGATCAGAATCGTCCCGGCGGTTTGGCTCGTGGCAAGATTGGCCAGGGGCATTCGCAAACCTTGCACATCGACGGAGAACTCACCCGCCACCTGTGTCACTTCCGCCAGCACGGGCAGCGCGAATTTCAACCAGGCGTCGCACAATTCGGGGCTGGCTTGCACATGGTCGAGCACGCGGCCGGCCTCCAGTTCGAGAATCAAACCATTCTCGCGCCGCAAGTGAGGCGCGATATGAAACTGCACGGGAGCCGACAGGTCGGCCCCCGGCCGCATGCGAATTCGATGGGGCAACAGCCGGGCCACTCGCACCAAGTCGATCTGGCCGCTGATATCGCCCTGGGCCGATTGCAAGAGGGGCGTGGCCGGTTCGGTGGAGAGTTTGGCGCTGCCGGCGGCGGACATTTGCCCGACGTCGCTTCGCAGCGCCAGTTTTTGAATCGTCACCTCGCTACCGCTGATCGCCAGTTGGCAAGGCAATTCGATGCGCGACAACCGCACCACGTCTTCGCCCAGCGCGGGTCCGGCCAGACGCAAATCGGAGATGGCGGCATTGCCCGACAACGAACCTTCGCCCGGCGCCGAACCGGTGTATTCAAGCTGTCCGTCGAACCTGCCGGCGATGGCGGCCCGGGGAGCAACGCGCGCGAGAACCGCGCGCAACGCCTCCAGCGGAAAGCCGGTGGCGTCCAAGGCCACGGAAGCGGGTTGCGCTCCCTCTCCGGCCTTCGCGGCGCTCGCCGCCGCAGGCAAACGGCCTTGCAGCTTAAAATGGCTGTCTGCGCCAGTATCTGACATGGCCGCCGTACACGAAATCTCGCCGTCGCCCTGCCGCGGGCGAATCAGCCGCAGGTTGACCTGTTCGAGCTTCCAAGTGCGGTTGGCGGCCACGTCGGTCAACAAGACCGTTCCATCGACGATCTCGACGTTACAAGCGAACGTCGGCGGACGATGAGCACGGGCGAGCACGTCGGCGAAAACATCTTCCAAGTTGCTGCCGTCGTCTCGCAATTCAAGCGAAATCACCGGATGGACCAACCGCAGATGCCCCACGTCGGAGCGATCGAGCAATAGGTCGAGGAGCGAGCGATCGTTGGCGATTTCGGGCAAGGTGGCGAGGGGCCGGCCCTTCAGGTCGCTCAATTTGAAGTCGGTGACGGCCAGGGGCGACAACCAACCGACGGAGAGCGAGCCGACCTGGGCTTGTCCCTTTACCGACGCCGCCGTGACGCCCGCCGACAAGGCTCTATCTCGTAGCGCCGGCAGGCAAATGAGCGTGGGCGCGGCGCACACGATGAGCATACAGGCGACGAGCCACGGCCACCAACGTCGGCCGCCGCGTTGCGGGGCCTGCCGTTTTTGCTTGGGATCGTCGTGTTCGGTTTCGGCGGTCGTCGCCATGGTTTGTCTCTCTCAAAAAAGTTTCGATCGCGGCCTGGTTCCGGCCGCGCGGGCGAAACAGCATTCTAGCGGTTTTGACTCGAAATGGCCTAGCTCAGTCGTTGGCAACTGTCGGAAACCGCCAATAGTCTGATAGAGGGGGATTGGCGCACGTGGAGCATTGGCCCGCATGGCAAACGATGCTTCGCTTACGGCGTTGTGCATCTCCTTTGCCGTCCACAGTGGGCTTCGCTCTATGCCGCGCCCAACATCCCGACAAACGCCCGATCCGGAGGTGGCGCGCAAATGAAGCCTCCAAGCCAACCGCGCGGTAGAAAAACAGAATGCGGGAAAGACCTGAACAGGGGCGGTGCAAATTTGCACCGACGGAAAAAACACGGGTTTTTTCGATTATAACCACCCATTATGGTTGCTTCTATCTCAACTCTGGATTATTGCGGAAACTGCGAAACGACATCTTCTCCGCTTCACGCCAGCGCCGTGGCGAGGCCGTTGGCCGCAACCAAAAAGGGAAGGAACGAAGCGGCCGATTTGCAACACACCGAGATCAAAAGAAGGTCGCTCCGCGACAATACCTTACCCCCCATATTTGCAATTGCGAGGGTGTGGCGGCGTCGGCGCGGCGGCGGCGTGCAAGCCCAAGCAGGCAAAGAGTTAAGGTCGCGAAAAACAATGTCGCATTTTTTGTTTCTGTCAACTGCGGAGCCAATCTTGTCAACAGCGCCGTTACAAGTCGTTTCCCTTCGCGAGCAATGAGTGCCGTAGGCAAACTCGGCTATCCTCAAGGAAAACGAATCACATCTGCGCTTATCGAACCGATTGACCGGCCAATGTAAAGGCAGTATTATCAAAGGCTTTCCGCCTTGAGCGGCCCAAGGCGAGGGCGCGCGGTTCGCGCTCGTTCTCTGGCCGGTCGTTTTCAGAACAACGCCGGATGTCCGTGGTTGGCTCGTCGCCGCGCCCTGGACACCGATCCGGTGTGCCTATTAACCCGCGCGGCCGCGGCCGCGCAAGAAAGGAGATTGCGTGGCAACAGTTCTCGTCAAGCAGCTTATTGAAGCCGGCGTTCATTTTGGACACCGCGCCAGTCGCTGGAACCCCAAAATGCGGCCTTATATCTATGGCCGCCGAAACCTGATTCATATTATCGACGTGCGCGAGACCGTGCGCGGGCTGATCCGCGCGCGAAAGTACCTCACGCAAGTCGCCGCCGGCGGCAGCTTGGTGCTGGTCGTGGGCACTAAGCGGCAAGCGGCCGAAACCGTCGAACGCGAGTCGACGCGTTGCGGCATGCCCTTCGTCAACGATCGCTGGTTGGGCGGCACGCTCACCAATTTCCGCACCATTCGCAGCCGGCTCACACGCCTGGAAGAGCTCGAACGCCTGCGATCCGGCGAAGAACTGCAGACCTATTCCAAAAAGATGCAGTCGGCCCTCAATCGCGAATATCGCAAGATGTTTCGCAACCTCAACGGCATGCGCACGATGAACCGCTTGCCCGAATGCATGGTCATCATCGACCCGCGCAAAGAACACAACGCCATCGACGAAGCCCGTAAATTGGGCATTACCACGGTAGCCTTGATCGACACCGACTGCGATCCCGATCTGGTCGATCTGCCCATTCCGGGCAACGACGACAGCATCCGCTCGATCGAGATCGTGTTGCAGCAATTGGCCAACGCGGTGATTGAAGGCAAAGCGAACGCGGCGGCGAATATTGGTGTCGGTCTGGAAGGCGCTCCGGCCGCCTACACCATGCCGGCGAATGAAGACAAAGACGCGAGCCTAGAGACGAGATAAAAGGGAGGAAGAAATGCCAGAAGTAACCGCCACCATGGTCAAGGCGTTGCGCGAGCGCACCGGTTTGCCGTTGATGGAAGTCAAGAAAGCGCTGCAAGAAACAGGCGGCGACGAGGAAAAAGCCCTGGAATTCATTCGTAAACAGGGCATCAAAACCAAAGAAACACGCATCGGCCGCGAAACCTCGGCCGGGCGCGTTGCGGTGTACGTCGACTTCGCCAAGGGCGTCGGCGCGATGGTCGAACTGCAATGCGAAAGCGCTCCGGTCGCCGGCGGCAAGGAGTTTATTCAGTTCGCCAATGATTTGGCCAAGCACCTTGCCACCGGGCCGGGCGCCGGCGGCGGCGAGGAACTGCTCAAACAAACCATGCCGGGCAAGAGCCAGACCTTTGGCGAAGCGCTGGACGACATGTACAACCGCATTCGCGAAGTGTTCAAGCTCGGTCGCGTGGCGCGCATCGACGGCGCCTGCGGCGGCTACGCTCATCATGACGGTTCGGCCGGCGCCCTGGTGGAGGTGCAAGGCGGCAACGCCGAGACCGCCAAAGACATCGCCATGCATGTCGTGGCCTTTAAGCCGGCGGCCGTGTCGAAAGACGATCTCGATCCCGCCGCGGTGGAGAAAGAACGCGAAATCCTCACCGCCGCCGCGCGCCAAGAAGGCAAGCCCGAAAACATCATCGGCAAAATGATCGAAGGCCGGTTGAAAAACTTCTTCGCCGAGAGGGTCTTGCTCGAACAGCCGTTCGTCAAAGACGACAAACGCACCGTGGGCAAGGTGGCGGAAGAAGCCAAGATGAAGGTCGTGCGCTTCGTGCGTTGGGAGCTGGGCAAAGAGTAGGGAGCCATCTGCCATGTCAAGTGCCATGTCAAGCACGAATCGCCAGCGCCGCGTCGTCTTAAAATTGTCGGGCGAAAGTTTTTCGCGCGCGGGAGAACGTGGCATCAGCATGCACGAGGTCACGCACATCGCCCGGCAGACGGCGCAGGCGGCCAACAAAGGAGCGCAAATCGCCATCGTCATTGGCGGCGGCAACATTCTGCGCGGGGCGCAGTTCACCTCGGCCAACGGCAGCATCCAGGAAGCCACGGCCCACTATATGGGCATGCTGGCCACGGTCATCAACGGCTTGGCCCTGCAAGACGCGCTGGAATCGCTCGGTTGCGAGACGCGGCTTTCCACCGCCATCCGCATGGATGGCGTGGCGGAGCCGTACATTCGCCGCCGTGCCCGGCGGCACCTGGAAAAAGGACGGATTGTCATCCTGGCCTGCGGCACCGGCAGCCCCTTCGTGACGACCGACACGGCGGCGGCCCAACGCGCCTTGGAGCTCGACGCCGACGTTTTGCTCAAGGCCACGCGCGTGGACGGCGTCTACAGCGACGATCCTGAGAAAAACCCGCATGCGGTTCTGTATACGGAATTGAGTTATGCCCAGGTTCGAGAGCAGAATTTGCGCGTCATGGATCCCACGGCCATCGCTCAGTGCATGGAGCACGACATGCCGATTCTAGTTTTCAATTTCAAGAAAGAAGGCAACATCGAGCGGGCGGTCGCCGGAGAACACGTAGGCACCTGGATCGGTTCATTATGAGCGCTGAAGAAATACTGCTCGACGTCGAAGAGCGAATGGAAAAAGCGGTTGACAAGCTCAAGCACGACCTGGCCGGCATTCGCACGGGCAGGGCCAATCCGGGCCTGGTTGATTCGCTGCGCGTGGAAGCGTACGGCTCGCCCACGCCGATCAAGCAGCTTGCTTCGATCGGCGCCCCCGAGCCGACGCAGATTGTCGTTCGGCCGTTCGATCCGGGCACGTTGAAGGACATCGAAAAAGCGATCTTGGCCAGCGGCCTGGGCCTGACGCCCATGAACGACGGCAAGCTGATTCGGCTGAACGTGCCGCCGCTCTCCACCGAAACGCGCCGCAAGTTGGTGGGCCGCATCAAAGAACTGGCCGAGGAGGCGAAGGTGGCCATCCGCAATGTTCGCCGCGACGGCAACAAACAGAGCGACCAGGAAGAGAAAGACAAGGTGCTCTCGGAAGACGATTGCGCGAAGGTCAAGGAAGAGATCCAAGATTTGACCAAGAAGTTTGAGAGCCGCGCCACGGATTTGGCCAAGGCCAAAGAACAAGAGGTGATGGAAGACTGACACGGATGATTCGATCGTGTCTCCGAGGCTAATCGAAAACTCGCCGTGGGGCGGGCCGCCGGCCCGTCTGAAAGCGAAAGACGGCAGGCTTTGCCCGATCCGACGCTTTTTAGCAGTCGTCACTGCTGGCGCGCGAAGAATCAAGTTCTGACTGTTAAGGCGGCCGGCGGTTTGACAAACCGCCGCTATCGTGAAGAATTACTTCAGCCGTCCGCGCGAGAGCACCCGTGAAGATCGAAGGAGAGAAAGTAGTGTCGAGATTGGCGACGATTACCGGCGTGTTGTCGGCCGTCGTGAGCCTGGGCGACTACCTATTCGCCAAGTCCTTTCTATCCCAGTGGTTGCAATGCCAGATGCGGCGCGACGCCGAGGGTTGGCGCATCTCGCCGACGTTCAATCTCCTTTGCATCGCCATGCTGGTGGGGCTGGTTTGGCTCGTTACCGAGCCTTCGTCCGCCGATCTCGACGCGCGAAAACGATTATTCCGTTGGCGCTCGAACATCGTCATCGGCAGCCTGCTGTTGTGGTTTTTTTTCGGCCCTGCCATTGGAGATACCGACGTGGGCGAGCGGGCGCGGTCTCGTGCTGACGCGCATGCCGCAACGCCCGAAGCCCTCGACCAGGCAAACTCGGCCGCCCCGGACAAGGCGATTTATGACCCTGCGGCATCGTACGGCCATACCAGTCAGTTCACCTGGAAGCGTCCGGCTGATTCGCAACCGCCGCGTGGCTGGCGGCCGGGGGACGGCTTGCGGGCAATGGCGCGCATGATCGAAGACGCCACCGGTCCAACCTCACCGGAACGCTAGTTGAACAGGCGCTGTTGGCAGGGAAATGTTGGTCGTCTGGTGTTAGCCAGGCGGAGCCTGGCCTGCGCAAAAACCTAAGTACAAAAATTTTTCCCGCCGACCCAATTGACAGTGGGCGGTAAAAAATCTAATATCAGCGGTTCGCCACGATTCGGGGCGAGCGTTTTAGCAGAATGAAGTCAAGAGTTGGTTAGGAGATCGAGTGGCCGGGCATTCCAATGAAGTGATTCGCATCCGTATGGAGGCGTATGACCATTCCGTGCTTGACCAAAGCGCCGCGGAAATCGTCGATACCGCCAAGCGAACCGGTTCGGAAGTTCACGGACCCATCCCCTTGCCGACTCGAATCGAACGCTACACCGTGCTTTCCAGTCCGCATGTCGACAAGAAGGCTCGGCAGCAGTTTGAGATTCGCACGCATAAACGACTCATCGACATTGTACAATCAACCGCCAAGACAATCGAAGCTCTCAACAAGCTGAGCTTGCCGGCGGGTGTCGATATTAAGATCAAGGCTACTAGCCGACATTAAGAGACACGTTACTAAACCAGCCGTATGAAACGGACGCCGCGCGGGTAAGTTGCGGTTTTTATCGCAAGCTCCCGCGGGCAACAGATCACAGGCAGAAATAACGATGGCCATTGGATTGCTCGGCCGCAAGGTCGGGATGACGCAGATATTTGATGATAAAGGCACGGTGATTCCCGTCACCGTTCTTCAGGCAGGCCCATGCCATGTCTTGCAGCTTCGTTCCGTCGATCGAGATGGATATGAAGCGGTCCAATTGGGTTTTGGCGACAAACCTCGCCGCCTCGCCAGTCGTAGCCAACGTGGTCATGTCGCCAAGCTGGATAGCAAGCGCTCTCGTCGCTTAACCACCGGAGGGGTGGAACTGCCCGATCGGGCCAATTGCGAGCCTAAGCAATTCATTCGCGAGTTGCCTAAATCCGGTGGTGATTTCGCGGTCGGCCAAGAGCTCTCTGTGGCGGTTTTCGAGGGTGTGGCCGCCGTCGATATTACGGGCATTTCCAAGGGGCGCGGCACATCCGGCGTGATCAAGCGGCATAAGTTCCGCGGCCAACGGGCCACGCACGGCGTGAAAAAAGTGCATCGGCATGCCGGTTCCACCGGCTGCAATACCTTTCCGCACCGCGTCTTCAAAGGTCGCCGCATGGCGGGCCGTTATGGCAACGAAAAGAGTACCATGCGCAATCTCAAGGTGGTGCGCATTGACGCGGAAAGCCACCTCCTGCTCGTTCGCGGCGCGGTTCCCGGACCCAATGGTGGTTACGTGTTGATCCGGCAAACCAATAAAATCACCGGCGCACAAAAGCCCGGCAAGCAGAAATCG
>DASVGM010000871.1:0-6634 GCA_036379555.1 Pirellulales bacterium
AATGCGTTTTTGTTGTGGGTGGCGGCTGGGCAGCGCAGCAGCTATCGCGCGTTGTTGCGGCGCATGTTTGATCGCCAATCCCAGGAGCAGAAAGCGGTCGCGGAGCCAAACTCCGCGGACACGCCGCGAGACGAAGAGGTCGCGGCGCGTGAAAGCGGCGAAGTGTCGCCCGAGCACGCCGGCGCCGCGCAGGATTAGTCGCTGCGCTAAGAAAGCGCGTTTTTAAGAGGCTATTCGAAAACTCGCCGTGGGGCGGGCCGCCGGCCCGTCTGACTGCAAAAGACGGCTCGGCGAGCCGCCCCACGATACGCCGCCACGGCGAAATCCGAGTTTTCGGATAGCCTCTAAGGCGGAATTCGGCTTGCGCACCCGTGCGTCGAACGGTGCGAATTTGCCGCAACTATAGACTCCACAGTGATTTGGAGCGAAAACCCCCCCGCTCGCTGTTTTCCATAAACCATAAATTATGGGATGACAAAACGCTTCGCGTCCGATAATCTGTAGGGCATGTTCCGTTTGTATCGTCTTTGTTGTTTGCGTCCCCCAGCACAGGAGATTTCTCCATGAAGACTCGTTTTGTTCTGTCGCTCGCCATCGCCGCGCTCTGCGCCACCTCGCTTTACGCGGCCAAGGCCCACGTTGAGAAAGCCAAATGCCCGGTTTCGGGCGAGGCTTGCAAAGAAGACGCCAGTGTCGATTACAAGGGCGGAAAGGTTTACTTCTGCTGCGAGAAGTGCCCCAAGGCCTTCGCTAAGGACACCGCGAAGTTCGCCGCCAAGGCCAACATGCAGCTTGTCGCCACCGGTCAGGCGAAAGAAGTGAAATGCCCGTTGGCGGGCAAAGACCTGAACCCGTCCACCGCCATCAAGGTAGGCGGAGTCGATGTTTGCTTCTGCTGCAACAAGTGCAAAGGCGCCGTTTCCAAGTTGAGCGGCGACGAGCAGATCGACAAGGTGTTTAACGACGAAGCCTTTGAAAAAGGCTTTAAGGTTTCCGAGAAGTAGACGGTTTGTTCGCCACGGCGGATAACGTGAAAGGCGCCGGATTCCCCCGGCGCCTTTTTTTACGCCTGTCACCTGCCCAACATCACGCAAAGTTGTTTAGTCTCAAGCAAGTCGGGGCACAACCACCGATTTTGCGCAGGCCAGGATGGGCATCGCCGACCTCGCAAAACGCAGGCTTTCGACTTTCCGCCGTCGTGGACGGCGATGGTGGGCAATGCCCACCCTACATACTATTCGGCCGCTCGATTGTAGCGAGTTTCCAACTCGCGCATGGCGGCGGCGGTTTGGGCGGCCCATTGAGGGTCGCCTTGGCCGTGGGCGATGCGCGCCTGCACCGATAGCCCCGCGCGCAGCAACGGCCAGCGATCATCCTTCTCGATGGCGATGCGCACGGGCACGCGTTGCACGACTTTGGTGAACTCGCCCGAAACAATGTTGCGAGGCATCAAGGCGAACTGCGCCCCCGTCGACCTATTAAGCCAGACGACGCGGCCTCGAAAGGCTTTGTCAAAGGCGTCCAGGTAAAGCTCGGCCGCGCCTCCCGGCGCCACGCCCGGCAAGCGGTCTTCCTCAAGATACGCCGTCACATAGATCAGGTCCGGGTTGTACATGCTGAGGATCGCGGCGCCGGGTGAAACGAACTCGCCCAGATGGCGGTAACGCTTGACAACCACGCCGGGAAAGGGAGCGCGAATTTCAGTGAAGCGCAGCTCGTCTTCGGCCGCCACCAGCGCCAGCCGGGCGTCTTCCAGTTCCTCTTTCTTGACGGCCGTGAAAAGCTCGGCCTCGCGGATGCGAAGTTCGCCCGTCTCGGACAGGCTGACTTCCACGGCGGCTTTCTGGCTCGTTTTTTCGGCGGCTTCGTGAGCGCGTTTGGCGACGCTGACGCGCGTGCGGTCGGCCCGCGCCTTGGCCAACCGGGCCGCCGCCAGGTTTTTCTGCGCTTCGGCGGCGTCGCGGGTTTGAGTCGCTTGCTGGGCGCGGCGCAGCGGCGCGGCCTCCTCCTTTTGCAGTCGCGTGTAACGCGTGTAGTCTTGTTGCGCCAACACCAGATCGGCCTGTGCGGCTTCCAGCCCGGCTTGCGTTTCGTCAATCGTGCGTTCGACCTCATCCTCGGTGAGCTTGACCGCCTCCTCGGCTCGGGCCCGTTCCGCCTGCATCGCGGCCGACGCGCGGCGCGCCATCTCAATCTGAATGGGCACCTCCTGACGCAGCCGAGCCAGCGCTTCTTCTTGCTGTCGCAGTTCGGCGCCGGCGATGTCCACCTTGCTCCGCGCGACGTTGACGCGATCGCGGTAAGTCGTGGGATCGATCTCGGCCAGCACCTGGCCCTGTTCGACACGGTCGTCCTCTTCCACCAGGAGGCGTACGATGCGCCCCGATACGGTCTGCGGCGCGACGTTGATGATGTGCGCTTCGACAAAGGCGTCGTTGGTGGTCGAGTGATTTCGGCGGTAAGACCACCACGAGTAGATGGCAACGGACGCGACGCTCGCCGCCGCCACCAAGACAATCGGACCCATCCACCTGCGCGCGATGCGCGCCAGGCGCGATCGCGTCGGCGGCGTCTGAGTGGGGCCAGTTGGGGGCGGACGCGAAGGGTCCGTTGAGGCGGCATCAATCGGGGTAGTCATAAGCGCCGTCTATTGTGTCAGTCGCATCGTTCTCAATCGCAGCGCGTTTCCAACGACGGAAACGGAGCTGAAACTCATCGCGGCGGCGGCAATCATTGGGTTGAGCAACAGATGCGCCGAGATGGGGTACAGAATGCCCGCCGCGATTGGCACGCCCAGGGCGTTGTAGATCAAGGCGAAGAACAGGTTCTGGCGAATGTTTCGCATCGTGTGGCGGCTGAGCTGTAGCGCCCGCACAATGCCTCGCAGATCGCCTTTGACCAACGTGACGCCCGACGATTCAATCGCCACGTCGGTTCCGGTTCCCATCGCAATGCCAACGTCGGCCGCGGCCAGGGCGGGAGCGTCGTTGATGCCGTCGCCCGCCATCGCCACCTTGTGGCCTTCGGCCCGCAGTGCCTTGACCCGCTCGTGCTTTTCTTCCGGCCGGACCCCGCCCTGGAATTCGTCTATGCCCAATTTCCCGGCGACAATCTTGGCCGTCTTCTCATCGTCGCCGGTGAGCATGATGATGCGCAGCCCCAGTTCGTGCAGAGCGCGCACCGCCTCGGGGGTGGAACTCTTGATCGGGTCCGAAACGGCCACCAGTCCGGCGAACCGCCCGCCCACGGCGACGAACATCACGGTGTGGCCTTGCCGCCGCAGCTCATCTGCCTGGTCATCCAGGGCGGCGACATCCGTCACGCTCCGATCGGCGAGCAGCGACCGCTTGCCGACCAGAACGGTCTGGCCTTCGACCGTCCCCTGAACGCCGCCGCCGGTCACGGAGTCGAACCCCTCCACGTTTGGAAGCGTGAGGCCGCGATCGCCGGCCCCCGTGACGATGGCGCGCGCCAGCGGATGCTCGCTGTGCCGTTCGACCGCGGCGGCGAAGCGCAGCAGTTCGTCCACCGACCAGGGCGCGGCGGGACGGCATTCAGTCAGCTTAGGCCGGCCTTCGGTCAACGTGCCCGTTTTATCGACGACGAGCGTATCGACTTTTTCCAGTGTCTCCAGCACCTCGGCGTCTTTGATGAGAACGCCTTCCTTCGCCCCGCGACCAACGCCGACCATGATCGACATCGGCGTCGCGAGGCCCAGTGCGCACGGGCAGGCGATGATCAGCACGGCCACCGCGTTGACGAAAGCCCAGGCCAGGGCCGGCTGTTCCGGCGCGGCGATGGCCCACACCAGAAACGTGATGACGGCGATCGCCGCCACGGCGGGCACGAAATACCCCGCCACGAGGTCGGCGACTTTTTGGATCGGCGCGCGGCTCCGCTGAGCGTCGGCCACCAGGTTCACGATCCGCGACAAGACCGTGTCTTGGCCGACCTTTTCGGCCACCATCAAGAAAGAACCGGTTTGGTTGACCGTCCCGCCGATCACAGGGTCGCCCGTGCTCTTCTCCACCGGCATCGGTTCGCCTGTGAGCATCGACTCATCGACCGTACTCCCGCCTTCCGTGAGTTTGCCGTCCACTGCGATCTTTTCGCCGGGCCGCACGCGCAGGCTGTCGCCCCGCTGGACGTCTTCCAGCGGAACTTCCCGTTCCACACCGTCTCGCACCACGCGGGCCGTGGGCGGCGCCAGGGACAACAATTCTCGAATGGCGGCCCCGGTGCGGCGCCTGGCCCGCAACTCCAACACTTGCCCCAGAAGAACCAACGTGACGATCACCGCCGCCGCCTCGAAGTAGATCTCCGCCGTGCCGTGATGCCGAAAGTTCTCTGGAATGAGGTCCGGCAAAACGACGGCGACGAAGCTGTAGAGGTAGGCCGCTCCCGTGCCCAGCGCGATGAGCGTGAACATGTTCAGGTTCCAGGTGACGACGGATCGCCAGCCGCGCTCAAAAAAGGGCCAGCCGCACCAAAGAACCACGGGGGTGCTCAGCGCCAGTTGCAACCATGAATTCAGCGTGGCGCCCAGCCACCGGTCCAGAGGGACACCGAGCATCGGCAGCATGGCGAGCAGCAGGACGGGCACGGTCAGAAGCGCCGCCGCCCAGAATCTGCGCGTCATGTTTCGCAACTCGGAGTCATCCTCTTCACTGCCCGGTTGGAAGGTCTTAGGCTCCAAATCCATGCCGCACTTAGGGCAGCTTCCGGGGCCTTCCTGCTCGATTTCCGGGTGCATCGGACAGGTGTAGACGGCCTTTTGCCCTGCCGCCGCGGGCGGCATCGGTTTAATGACTGCGAGGTGTCCGTGGTGCTTCACGGACGCCGGCGCGGCGCCGGCCAGGAATTTCTGGCGACAATGCTCGCTACAAAAGTAGACGGTCTGACCGTCTCGCTCGGCGCTGCGCGCTGTCGCTTCATCGACGGTCATGCCGCAAATGGGGTCGATTGCCATGGCGCGCTTCTGACAGGCTAAAAAAACAGGCCCCATTCGTTTTGTTGATTTTACACTGCAATCGGCAACCATCAAGTTGATCGGCTGGTCGGCTGGCGCGCAGGATCGCACGTCACTTTCTTGACGCTCCCTTGCCTGAAATCGTCGTGGGTGTGGGCGAAATCCCCATCGCATATTCCATGCGGGCGCGGGCGATGAGATAATCGTAAACCGAATTGAAATAATCCTGCTCGGCTCGCGTCAGGGCGGCTTCCGCGTCGGTCAACTCGGCGGGAATGGCGTCGCCCTCGCGCGAACGCGCCTGCACGAGCCGATACGTTTCGCGCGATTGTTCGACGGCCGGCCGCGTTCGATCGATGCCCTTGCGCGCCGCGGCCAGTTGCCGGTAGGCCTGCGTGACTTGAAAGGCGATGGTGTCGGCAATCGAATTGGCCTGGGCCAGCGCCTCGCGGATGCGCGAGTCGGCCACTCGCAACTCCCCCACGCGCCGTCCGCCGTCGAACAGACCCCATTCCAGCCCGATGTATCCCAGGGCAATGTCGAAGTGGCCGCGCGGGCTTGACTGCTGGTAGTCGAACAAACTGCCGCGCGTCACGATGCGCGGCGCGAAATCAGCCCGTGCCACGCGCGAGCCTTCTTGCGAGGCCTGCACCGCCTCGCGCGCCACGCGAAACTCGCGGCGGTTGGCCACCGCCAAACGCAAGCACTCGTCCAAGGCTTCGCCAAACGGCGGCGATGCGGTCGTATCAACGATGCCCGTGGCCGAACTGACGTTCAAACCAATCGACAGATTCAGCGCCGCCACCGCCACGGTCTCTTGCTCTTCGGCAATGTCCATGCCACGCAGCGCCTGGGCCAGCGCGACCTGCGCGCGCAAGACTTTCTCGCGTTCAACGACGCCGCCGCGGGCGAGCTTTTGGGCGACATCGAGATCGTCTTCCGCGCGGCGCACCGAATCGGCGGCGATGCGTCTCAGCGACCGCGACCGCAACACCTGAAAATAGGCGTTCGAGACGTCAAAGGCCACCGTTTGAAAGGCCCGCTGGGTTTGAAGCTGAGCGATGTCGGTGGCGATGAGCGACTGCCGGTGCTGCCCCAAGCGCCGGCCGAAATCACAGATCAACCATTGCAGCTTCAGGTCGGCCAGTTCGTAGCCGGTCTGGCCGTTCAGCCCGACGGGAACCGAACCGAGCATCGGCAGCACGACGAAATTGGGCGAACCAGGCGAGCCACCCACGGGAAACCCATTTCCGCCCGCGTTGATTTTCAGCCCGCCCACATGATAATCGACGCCGACGGTTGGCAGGTACGCCGCGAAGGAGATGGCCTCTCTTCCGCGCGCCTGCTGAATGGTCTCGAGCGTGGCTCTGAGTCTCGGCTGCACCCGGAAGGCCAGCGCAATGGCATCGTCCAACGTGAGCGGTTTGCCGGACAAGCGATGGTCGAGCGACTGTGGCGCCGTCGCGGCGGGCGGAGAAGGAATTTCTTCCGCCTTGATTGGTGCAACGCCATTGGTAGACGCAACGCCAGTGACTGGCACAACGCCACGCGATGGTTGACCGGGAGCCAATTTCACCGATTGGGCGCTGACGGTCTTGATCGGCTGGATTGCCGCCGGCGCCGCCGGCCGAACTGGCGGCGGCAAAACGCGTTTGGCCAATGCGC
>DASVGM010000872.1:0-4793 GCA_036379555.1 Pirellulales bacterium
CCCCGACAGATTCTGGCCGTTTTCGCGTTGCATCCGCCCCCTTTGGCGGCGGATGCAACGCGAAAAAGGGGACGCGTTCGGTGCTGTACCTCTAGCCAGTCAGTCACCGCTCGACGGGGGCAAGCCCCGATCGTGGCGGAATGAATCTAGTATCAAGCAAGTCGGTGCGCAACAACCGATTTTGCGCAGGCCACCCCGCCTCTAACTCAGGGACCGGCGTACGTCCTCTGTTGTTTTGGCTGTTTTGATCGCTTTGACCAGGCCACGCAACTCCGCAACGTCGCCGATCTGACGGATACGCGGCATCAGTTTGCGGCCGGGCTGCCCAAACTTTGCTTCCAGCGCCAAGGCGATCCCTTCGCGCAACCCCTCAGCGCGCCCCTCGGCGCGCCCTCGTTCCAACCCTCTGCGTTCCAGGCTAGATAGGTATGGCATGCTGTTTTCCTTCTCATATTGGTAGATTTCCTCGCGAAACTGCTCTTCCAGTTCGCCCGCTCATCGCACAGCACCGCCAAGCTAACCACTTCCCGATTATAGCGTTTATAAGCGGATGTGTTGTAGTCGAACATCCGCCGCGAGAACTCGCTTTCGTAAGCACCCTGAATCTCGACGTGGATGAACAACCAACACTCGTCGCCGTCGTTGAGCCAGACCTTGAAAAGCATGTCGGCAATTTGCTTGCCCACCTGAGCGCCGCGAATGATTTGCTGAAACTCCTTATCGAGAGCCTCGTAGCGCCGCGCCCAATTGATGTCGGCGTGGATCTTCGGAAAGAAGAATTCCAGGAACGACTCAAGGTAATGGTGCAGCGCGGCTTTCCACGGGGAATCGTAATCGGCGGTCGTCGTGCCGCGTTTTGCCATGCTTCAAATATAATCGGACGGCCAACAGAATTACAACCGCCGTGATGCCTGCCCGGGCTAGGTCTCAAGCAGCGGTTGATATTTTTCCGCATCGTCGAAGCCAGCGGTCCAAGCGATGGCTTGCCGGCAGGTGCGCATGTTTGGCGGAACGCGCAGCACATATTGCTGCCCCGTTGACGGACAACGCACGACCACTTGTCGCCACATGGTATGCCTCGTAATCGAAGTGGGAGAGCCATCAAAACGACCAAGTCAATTATGGCGTCTTACCGGCGGAAAGACAAACGCGGATAGCCCCGAGGCCGACCGTTCCAAGGCCATCTCGGTAAGGATTGAATGACGCGCGGCTGCGGCGTAGACTGCTAACGTAACGATCGAGCATGTTCGCGAGTTACGTCAATCGCGGCCGACATAATGAGGAGACCGACGCCCATGTCCATCGCTGGTTTGCCCATTGCCCAGCCATTGCCCCGGCCACGGCTCGCCCTCGTCGCCGCCCTCGTCTGCCTGACATCGGTCGCCGTGCGCGGCCAAGGCTTCGCTCCCGAAAAGGCGGCGGCACACATGTCGCCCGGCGAAGGGTTGAGCGTCAAGCTCTTCGCCGCCGAGCCGGACATTCGTCAGCCCATTCTCGTCAAGTGCGATGAACGCGGCCGATTGTGGGTCATTCAGTACCTGCAGTATCCCAATCCCGCCGGGCTAAAGCGCGTGCGGGTCGATCGTTTTTCGCGCACTGTTTACGATCGCGTGCCCGAACCGCCGCCGCGCGGACCAAAAGGCGCCGATCGCATCACCATTTGCTCAGACCGCGACGGCGACGGCCGCGCCGAGACGTTTCACGACTTTCTTTCGGATTTGAATCTCTGTACGGGCCTGGAATTTGGCGAGGAGGGCGTTTATGTTTTGCAAGCGCCGTATCTGCTCTTTTATCACGACCGTGACGGCGACGATCGCCCCGACGGCGCCCCCGACGTGCTCCTTGAAGGATTTGGCATGGAAGACGCGCAGTCGTTGGCCAACCATCTCACGTTCGGTCCCGATGGTTGGCTCTACGGCCTCAACGGCAGCACCACGACCTGCCGCATTCGCGGCCTTGAGTTTCAGCAGGGCGTGTGGCGTTACCATCCGGGCAGCAAAGCCTTCGAGCTGTTTTGCGAGGGCGGCGGCAATGGTTTTGGCCTCACTTTCGACGCCAAGGGGCGGTTGATTTACAGCTCCAACGGCGGCCTGTGCTGGCATGGCGTGCAAGGCGGCTACTATGAAAAATCGTTCGGCAAGCACGGCCCGCTGCACAACCCTTATGCCTACGGTTGGTTCACCAGCGTTCAACACAGCGGCCTGACCGGACGGCCAAACACCGGCGGCACAATCTACCTGGCCGACGCTTTTCCGCCGCCGTACCGCGGTGCTTTTTTATGCGGCGATTTCTTGGGACACACTTGTTCCTGGTGGAACGTCGCCGAGCGCGGCTCAACGATTCAGATGTCGCTCGGCGGGCTGCTTTTGGACTCGCACGACACCTGGTTCGGCCCCACCGACCTTTGCCTGTCGCCCGCTGGCGCCATGTTTGTCTGCGATTTTTTTGACCGGCGCACCGCCCACCCCGATCCCGACGCCCAATGGGATAAGTCCAACGGTCGCGTGTATAAAATCACGCCGGCTGCCGGCCGACCGCCGGAGCGACTGCCGAACTTAGCCGCGCTGAGCGGCGCTGAATTGGCCGATCTGCTCAAGCACGGCAACCATTGGTGGCGATCGCACGCCCGCCGACATTTGGCGAGGCGCCGCGACGGCCCGACGATCGAACGCTTGCGGGCCTCGGCCAGACAACAAGCGGACGGCGAATTGGCCTTGGAAAGTCTGTGGGCGATTCATCTTGGCGGCGGTTTGGTCGACGATCTGGCCGTGGAGTTGCTTGGCCACGTCGACGAGCATGTGCGGTCGTGGACCGCGCGGCTCCTGGGCGATCGGCGGCGGGTTTCGCCGCGCATCGCGCAAGCCTTGGCGGCGCGTGCCGGTTCGGACCCGAGCGTTGTCGTTCGCGCGCAGCTTGCCTCGACGGCCAAACGGCTGCCTGGGGCCGACGCTCTGCCGATCATCGCGGCGCTACTCGGCCACGACGCGGACGCCGCCGACCCGTTGGCGCCCTGGTTGTTATGGTGGGCGATGGAAGCTCATGCGATTGATGAATTGTCCGCTCTCGTCAAACTGTTTGACGCGTCGGCCTGGCGGCATGTGCTGGTGCGCGAGAACGCCCGGCGCCTGCTACGCCGCTATGCCGCCGCGGGCGAGAGCGCGGCGCTGGCCGCCTGCGTGCGGTTGCTGAACGCGGCGCCCGCGGAAGAAGTGGACGGCATGCTTGCCGAATTGGCTCGCGGTCTAAGTGAACGCCCTGCCGCTCGCGGCGAAGCGATGGCGGCCGAGCTGAAAGTCCGGGTCGCCGCGCGTTGGCAAGCATCGCCGGCGACGCCGCTGTACCTGGAGTTGGCGCTGGCGCTTCGCCTCCCCGCCGCCGAAGAGCGTTTACTGTCGCTGCTGGCCGCGGCGGATTCGGATGCCGGCCGGCGAATTGCGGCCCTGCGGCTGTTGGCTCGTTTCGCCGCTGTGGAAAACGTCGCCGCTGCGCTGGCTTGGATCGATGCCAAGCAACCGGAAGCCGTCGCGCGTGCCGCCATCGCGGCGGCCGGCCGATCGGGGAGCGACGAAGTCACGCGGCATTTAATCTCGGCCTACTCAAAACTGTCTCCGGCCGTGCGCGGCGACGTGCGCGAGACTCTTTTCAGCCGGCCCAAGTCGGCCTTGGCGTTGTTGGAACAGGTCCGTCAGGGCGCGATTCCAGCGGATGAAATTCCGACCGAGCAACTGCGGCGTTTGGCGTTGCATGGCGACGAGGCCATCGACGCACTGGTGCGGCGGCTCTGGGGCCGCATCGGTTCGGGCACGCCCGAAGAGAAGCTGGCCGACATCCGGCGCTTTTCCAACGACCTGCGCGCCGGCGACGGCGACAAGGCGGCCGGCAAGACGCTGTACAGCAAGCACTGCGGCGTCTGCCATCAGCTTTTCGGCGAGGGAAACCAGGTTGGCCCAGAGCTGACCAAAGCCAACCGCGCCGACCGCGACGCGCTGTTGACCAACATCGTTGATCCAAGCTCCGTCATTCGCAAAGAGTATGCCAGCTACGTGTTGGCGACCACCGAAGGGCAAGTTTTCACGGGCGTTCTCGCCGAGCAAGACCCTGCCAGCATAACGCTCATCGACGCGCGGCATGAACGCAGACGCATCGCGCGCGAGCGAATTGAAGAACTTGAGGAGTCGCCCGTCTCGCTGATGCCGGAGCGATTGTTGGACGGGCTTTCGCCGCGGGAGTTGCGTGATTTGTTCGCGTACTTGCAGCAGTAAGGTAACGTCGACGGCGTTTTGTTACACTTACATCTGACTGGTTTCGGCGGAATTTGGGCCGGATCGATCATTCCCCCCTCGCCGATGCTCTCAGCGGAGGACGCGTCATGAGCGTTAATCGAGAACCGGGGCGAACCACGCTCGCATCCGAGCGGCCAACAAGCTTGCTTCCGCGCAAGAGCGGCCGGCGCCGGCCGGCAAGAACATTCGCCCTGATTCTGCTCGTCGGAATCTTCGCGGCGGTTTGCCTGGCTCTGCCTCTGTTTGCCCGCCGCAACGCGCTGACGGCGCCCGTCAAGCTTGGCGACGTCATCATCTCCGTCGCCGGCTATGGCGTGGTCGAAAGCCGCGACAACCTCGATGTCGCGTGCGGCGTGCCGGGTTCGCCAACTGTTTTGGAGGTCGTGCCCGACGGCAGCCTGGTGCGGAAAGGCGACCTGCTCGTTCGCCTCGACGGCGCCGAGCTTAAACACGGTATTGCCGCGCAGAAGCGCGCGCTCGCCCAAGCCGAGGCGGCCGTGGTCCAGGCGA
>DASVGM010000873.1:0-3664 GCA_036379555.1 Pirellulales bacterium
TACGCGATGCCGCGGCCCTGGCCGATTCGCTGGCCGAATTAAACGACGTACCCATCGCCAACTGGCGGTTGGCCGGACATCGCGACGCGGATTTCACCGCTACCGATCTGGTGGTTGTGAATCCGGCGGTTCGGCCCGACAGCCGCTTTGTGGCCGCCGCGCGTGCCGCCGGCGCGCGCGTCGCCTCGGAAATCGAGTTGTTCCTTGATCGTTGTCCGGCGAGGGTGATCGGCGTCACGGGTTCCAACGGCAAGTCGACGACGGCGGCGATGATCGCGGCCATTTTAACCGCCGCGGGCCGCCGCGCGTGGTTGGGCGGCAACATCGGCCGCAGCCTGCTGGGCGATCTGTCCGGCATGGCGGCCGAGGATTTCGTCGTGCTGGAGTTGAGCAGCTTCCAGCTTGATTGGCTGCCCGCGGAATCGCGTTGGCCGGCCATCGCGGTTATCACCAATTGCACGCCGAACCATCTCGACTGGCATGGCACCTTCGCCGCCTACAGGCATGCCAAGCAGCGCTTGCTGCGGCATCAAGCGGCCGAGGGCGCCGCCATTTTGAACGTGGCCGACCCCGGCGTGCGCGATTGGCGGCATCTTGTGCGCGGCAGCCTGCTGGCCGTGGCAGACGACCGCGGCGTGCCGGCCTTGCGCGTGCCGGGCCGGCACAATCGTCAAAACGCGGCCTGCGCCGCGGCGGCGGCCGGCGCGGTGGGTTGCTCCGCGGCGGCGATTGCCGGCGCGCTCGCGACGTTTGGCGGATTGCCGCATCGTTTGCAATTGGTGGCCGAGGTGGCGGGCCGCCGCTTCTACAACGATTCGATGGCGACCACACCGGAATCCGTGATGGCCGCCCTCGATACTTTCGCCGGCGGTTGGTTTCTCGTCGGCGGATATGACAAAGGCGTTGATTACGCCCAGATGGCGGCGCGTTTGGCGCGCGAAGCGCAGGGCGTCGCGTGTTACGGCGCGGTGCGCGAAAAACTCGCGGCGCTCATCACGCGCCAGCCGCGCGGTTGCGGCGTCGTTTCCTGCGCGACGCTCGACGACGCGCTGGCTTGGTGTTGGCAGCGCGCGCAAACGGGCGATGCGATCGTGCTTTCTCCGGCCTGCGCCAGCTACGATCAGTTTCGCGATTATCGCGATCGCGGTGAAAAGTTCGCCGCGCTCGCGCGCGCGTTGATCGATCGCGATGCTTCGATCGCGCGCTGATGATGTCGATGCGCGCGAATCATGCGCGCGACTATTGCATCGTTTCCTTTGTTTGGCTAAAGTAACGCAAGTGATTGATCGATTGACGTCGATCGACCATGCGGACCTCGAGGCCGACGGCTGTGAGGTTTCCTTGTGGGAAACCAAAGCGGCGCTGGGAGTCGTTACCTCGAGGTTTTTTTCTGCGCGCCGCTTCGTCGCTCTTCATGTCGCATTCGGTTCAAGATGCAAGTTGCAAATGCGTAGGGTAGTCGGCTTGGCGTCAGCAATCCGACTGATGCCTCACGCCAACGCCACGGGCAGGCTATAATGCGAGTGATGCCGGGACGTTGAAGCCAAGATGAGGGTCAAGCAATGCCATCTCCATTTCCTGGGATGAATCCCTACCTCGAGCAACCAGACGCGTGGGAAGACTTCCACCAGGATTTTCTCGTTCGTGCGCGCGAAGCGTTGATGGCCGAGGTCGGCGAACATTACCTTGTTAAAATTGAAACGCGGCTTTATTTACACGAGCTTTCGGCGGAAGAACGCCGATTCGTCGGACGCGCCGATGACATTGTAAAGCAGGCATTTTTGGAGATCCGCGACCGCCGCAATCGGCGCATTGTCACGGTGGTGGAACTGCTCAGCCCGGCGAACAAGGCGCCCGGCGCCGACCGCGACGCCTATTTGGGCAAGCGCGGCGAAATCCTGGCGGGACAAACCCACCTGGTTGAGATCGATCTCCGCCGCGGCGGCAAGCGACCGCACCCGCCCGAGCTGCCGCCGTGCGACTATTATGTGCTGGTGAGCCGCTACGAAGACCGGCCGAGCGTCGGCTTTTGGCCGATCGGCTTGCGGGAGCGATTGCCCGCGGTGGCAGTGCCGCTCGCCGGACCCGATCCCGATGCGAATCTTGACTTGCAAAGCGTGCTCGACCGCACCTACGACGCGGCCGGCTTTGGCAGCTTCATCTACAGTGAAACCCCCGAGCCGCCCTTGGCGCCGGACGCCGCCGCCTGGGCCGCCGCGTTCCTGCCGAACCGCGCATAACCCCGCGCGCGAACAGGCGATCTGCTTTTCTTTCTTGGAGTGCGGTGAGTTCTCACCGCTTTGCTTTGTCGCGCGTAGCCGACTTCGTGAGAAGTCAGGTCGAGGTAGCTGGTTACGCCCAGAATCCTCATCGACGCTGCAAATCCGTCGCGGTAGAATATCACGAATGCAGTTTCGCGTTTTGGAGGTCTGTCATGCCGCTACGTGATCATTTTCGCTCTCCGCTAGACGATCAATTCCATTGGGAAGCGATGCATGCGACATGGCCTGTCATGATCGCGGCCGGCCTGCGCGGCAAGCTGCCGGCCGGCTATTTCGCCGAGCCGTGCGTTCATTCCGGCCGCAGCGCTGAGATCGACGTGGTGACACACCAGCGAGAGGACATGCCCTACCAATCACACGACGAAGGTAACGGAGGAGTGGCAACCGCCGTCTGGGCGCCCCCGCGGCCGACGCTGGTGGTGACCACCGACTTGCCTGGCGAGGAAGTCTATGAGGTGCAAATCTACGACCGACGGCGGCGCGCCCGTTTAGTCGCGGCGGTGGAAATTGCCAGCCCTGCGAACAAGGATCGCCCGGAAAGCCGTCGCGCGTTCGTCGCCAAGTGCGTGGAGTTGTTGCGCAATCGTGTTTCGGTCACGATCGTCGATATTGTGACGACTCGCACGCCGAACCTCTACGCCGAGTTGCTTGATTTTCTCGGCCGCCGCGACCCACGCCTTGGTTCGGAGCCTCTCTACTCAATTGCCTGCCGCCTGACGAAGCAAGCCGACGACTGGCGATTGGAGAGTTGGGCGGAAACACTCTCGTTGCAGGAACGGCTTCCCACCATGCCCTTGTGGCTGGCCGACGATCTCGCCGTTCCCCTCGAGTTGGAAGCCAGCTACGAAGAGAGTTGCCGTGCGCTGGGGATTGTCTAATACCTTGTTTTGTCAGGCAACCTCTGGCCTGCGCAAAATGCCCGACTTTAATACGATAACGAGCTAAAATTCCATACCCGATTTGTTCCGCACCGCCGCCGCCGGGCTTGCCCCGGTGGAAGCGCTGACTGACACGCTAGAACGAACGCCCCGACAGATGCTTTCCGTTTTCGCGTTGCGTCCGACGCCTTCAGCAGCGGATGCAACGCGAAAACGGGGCGCGTTCGGCGCCGTACATCGAGCCAGTCAGTCATCGCTCGACGGGGGCAAGCCCGGTAGTGGCGGAACAAAAGTAACATCACTTGCCTGTGGCGACTTAACTGTTGTTTGCGCAGGCCAGTCCGGCCCCCTTGAATACCCCGTACCGTAGCCACCACGTTCCGCGTGGTGAATCGACCACGCGGAGCGTGGTTTCTACGGTGGCCGAGAGTCCGCCAAGTCGAATCGGCATGGTCATGTGCATTGCATCACGGGTTTTTTGTTGTCCTGGCAAGCCGGCCATAG
>DASVGM010000874.1:0-7410 GCA_036379555.1 Pirellulales bacterium
GGTGGCCGGCAAGAACCTGGTGTCGCTACGCTTCAGGCCCGTTCGGATAACCGAGAGAATCGGCCCTCTCAAGGCATTGGCCGCGGCCGAGTTGCTGAAGGCGATCGACGGGGAGCGACAATCCACGATGTATGCACTCCGTGGCCGGCTTCAGTGGCCGCCTGACGCGGCGTTTCGCGCTGAGTGTCGTGAGTTGGCGTCAGGCAAAGGTTTTGCGAGCGAGGTATTGCGGGCGGCGGCGGCCACGATGTGTCAGCTCGACGCCAACGATATTCAAGCATTGTTTGAGCTCTTGGTTGAATTCGAGGCGCTCAACCAAGCGCAGGCCGTGGCGTTGGAATTTGCGGCACTTCGAGCGCACTTCGCGGAATCGCCGGAGGCCGCGGCCACCAACGCGCTTGACGCGATCTGGCGCGCAGGTTTGTCAAGCTGGGTAGAAAAGCGTCTTGGTGAGTTGGCTGAGCTTCCAAAAGGACCGGAGCGAGCCAATCAGTCATCGCCCGATGCGTGCAAGCCCTGATCGTGGCGGAATGAGTTTTCCTCCAACAACCGCCGGGCAGTGGCAAACACCTGGTCGAACATCGGCTCGATCAGGCGCCCGGTGAACGTGTTCTGCTGACTCGGATGGAAACTGCCCAAAAGCCGGCGGCCCTCGCTCAGCGGCGCCAACGCGGCATGACCAAACTTGGGCGTCTTGCCGGTGAGCCAACCGCGCCGCCGCGCCTCGCGCACCACCGCTTGCCAACCAATCTGCCCCAGGGCCAGATAAACGCACGCCGGCAGGGCGTCAATCGAAAGCGCCAGCCACGGCTGACAGTTGGCGATTTCTTCGGTCGTCGGTTTGTTGTCGGGCGGAGCACAGTGGCACACGGCCGTGATGGCGCAGTCGAAAAGTTTCAGGCCGTCGTCGCGGTCGGTGGCCGTCGGCTGATTGGCGAAGCCGGCTTTGTGAAGCGCCCGGAACAACCAATCGCCGCTACGGTCGCCTGTGAACATACGGCCCGTGCGGTTGCCGCCGTGCGCCGCCGGCGCCAGCCCCACAATCAGCAACCGCGCGCGGCTGTCGCCAAAGTTCGGCACCGGCCTGGCCCAATAATCCCAATCTTGATATGCCCGGCGTTTCTCGCGGCCCACCGCCTCGCAATAGGCGCGCAGCCGCGGGCACCGTTCGCAAGCGATGATCTGCCGATTGAGCTGGTCCCACTTTTTCATGTGAGCTGGAACAGACGTTTGATCGCGTCGAGCAGCGCGTGGGGAATTCCGTTCCGCGATTCGTCGCGCAGCGATTCCAGCGGCGGATGCAACAGCTTGTTGATCAGACGGTCGAACGACTGGCGGATTTCGTCTCGCTGCGAGTCGGTCAATTCAGGCAGACGATTCAAAAGCCGCTGCAACTCGTCGTCTTTGGGCTGCTGCCATCCCTGACGCAGACGCTTGATGATCGGGCCGGTCGCATGGTGGTGCAACTCGGCCATGAAACGCGACGTTTCTTCTTCAATGATGCCGGACGCGCGCGGCAGTTCTTTATCGCGCTCGTCGCGATTGCGGCGGCAGGTCTCTTCCAAATCGTCGATGGAATAAAGATGAACATTCAGGCAGTCGCCCACGGCGGGATCGAAATCACGCGGCACGGCCAGATCGAGCACAAACAGATGGCGTTGCCGCCGGGCGGCTTCAATCTGACGATAACGCGCCAGCGTGACCACTGGCTCGGTGGCGCCCGTGGTGCTGATGATCAGATCGGCCGCGGTGAGCGCCTCGTTGAGCGACTCCCACGGCAACGCCCGGCCTTTCCAGCCTTCGGCCAAAACCCTGGCCCGGTCGAAACTGCGATTCAGCACGGCGACGCTTTCGGTTCCTTCGTCACGCAGATAGCGGAGCGTCTCCTCGGCCATTTCGCCGGCCCCGAGCACAAGCACCTGCTTGTCGTCGAAACGCTCGAAGATGCGTTTGGCGAAATCGCCGACGGCGACGCTAGGGATGCTCAGCCGCTTCTCGTTGATGGAAGTTTCACTGGCCACACGCTTGGCCACACGCATGGCGGTTTGAAAAATCTGGTTCGTCAAGGGACCGACGGTTTGCCGCGTCTGAGCCAGCGTGTAGGCTTGCCAAACCTGGTTGACAATCTGCGATTCGCCCAGCACCATGCTGTCGAGACTGGCGGCCACCTCAAACAGGTGCCGCACGGCGTCTTCGCCCGTCCGCTCGAACAGGTCGTCAAACACGTCGGCGACGTGCAGCCCGTGAAACTCCGCCAGAAACTCGACAAGTTGCCGCTGCGTGGGGCCGCAGGCGGCGTCTTGGGCCGCGGCATACACCTCCACGCGGTTGCAAGTGGAGAGGAGCACGGCTTCGCTATCTGGAAAACGGCTGCGCAAGCCGTCCAGCGCCTCGCCCGCTTGCGCGGGGCTAAAGGCCAACCGCTCGCGCGTGGCCAGGCTCGAAAAACGATGACTACAGCCGACGACCAGGAGCTTCATGCGACGCCCCCGGCGCGATGGAGGGTCATTCGGAATGGAGCGGAGACAAGGAGACAAGGAGACATGGGGACAAGGAGATGGTGTGAGGCGGGCCGGCTGGTTTGCTTCTCGCCTTGTCGTGTTGGCACGCCGTGGACACTCGGCGCGGCGAGTTGAAAACCGAGCACCGCGGCGAGAAAGACGAAGCTGGCCACAGTGAGATAAGCCACCTTGCGGCCTTGCCGGGCGGGGCGATACGCGGCGCTGAACAAGGCGGCAGCCAACATCCAGGCGAGCAGAATGCCCGAGCTCCAAATTACCGGATCGGTCCAAGGCACCGATTCGCCGGGATGCTCGGAATGATTGACTAGATTCAGCACCAATCCAGACAGAAAGCCAATGGCCAGGGCCAAGGCCGAAAAGATCGTGGCGCGCGTGTTCGCTCGTTCGAGCCATTCGAGGCTGGGAAGCTGAAAGCCTTGGGTGGCGGGCAGTTTGTGCTTCAGGCGGTAGCTCTGCACCAGGTGCATCACGCCGGCGACAAAGCCGGTCAGCACGGCGACGGTTCCCACCAGCAGAAACGTGCCGTGAAGGGTGCCCCAGAACTGCGATGCCTTGGTTCGCGGAAACGGCTGTTGGTTCGCGAATTTGGCCGCCACCAAAACCAGCCCCAGCACCAAAGGCAGCGTAAACAGGCCGACCGCCGTGCGGGGCAATTGAAGCGTAAGATAGAGGTAAACCGCCGCCAGCAGCCAGGCGGCGACCAGATACCAATCGAATTCACTGGCCAGCGGCATGGGTTCGGAACTGGCCCGATAAGCGAGATAAACGGTATGAGCGAAAAACCCGGCCGCGCCGAAGGCCAGCAGAATGGCCCCGCGCACGCCGCTGCGGAACAACAGCCGCGAGCCTTCCAGCGCAAGCGCCACGCAATAACAGGCGGCGAAACAGAGAATACTGGTGCGGGCAAGCATGCGAAAGAAGTAAAAAGGCCGTCGCGGCACGCGCTGGCCGCCTTAGTTTACGTTAGCCGCTGGCCCTGTTGTGGGCAATGGCCCGGCCGCCGATAGTAGCCATCACGCTCCGCGTGAGGAGAGCGTGGCCGTAGGCCACGAATCTCGCCATTCGACAGGCCGTTGGCATGACGCAAGGCGCCGTGGGCCATGATGCTGGCCTGCGTTGGAATCGCCGGCCTAAGGTCATCTTGGCTTTGGATTTTCGATGGCACGGGATCGCTGAGCGGATTCCTGTCGCAATTCTGCGGTGGTCTGGCACTCTCTGGTGGTGCGTTCGGCGGTCTGAGCGAGGTTCAATTCTGCCGGAATAGTATCATGCATGAATGGTCGGTAGCTGGGCACGCGGAAAGAGTCAAACATGACGATTACGATTGAAGCGACTTACGAAGGGGGCGTTCTCAAACCAGTGGAACCCTTGTCGCTGAAGGAACACGAAAAAGTGCGCGTCAGCGTGCATAGCGAGCGAAGCCCGCTGCTCGAAGCCTATGGCATCATGGGTTTTAAGGGCACGGCTGAAGAGGCCGATTACTTCGCCCTTGATCCTGAATTTGACGGCCTCGACGATTAATGGCAGCGGACTTCAATCAACTCTCAACCGGTGATTCTGTATTCCTGGATGCGAACACGCTCGTTTATCACTACCAACCTCACCCAATTCATGGGCAAGCTTGTAGTCAGCTTCTTTCGAGAATCGAACAGCAAGACCTACAGGGCTACACTGCGACGCATGTGCTGAGCGAACTTGGTCACCGGCTGATGATGGTTGAGGCCTCGTCGCTGTCCGGTTGGACGGCCGGCAAAATCAAACTTCGCCTCCGCCAGCACCCGGCGGCGTTGGCCAACCTGACGCAGTTTCGCAGAGCGATTGAGGCGCTGCTTCAATATATGGTGATTTCCGCTTGGCCAGGCCAAAATCCATCAAATGCGGCCGGCCCTCGGCGACGAGGTTTCGGAACAGCAGTGGCGTCACATCATGGAGTTGCTCAAGGTGCGCGGCACGGAAATCGATCTTGCATACACGTTTCGCGCCGCGACGGATCTGGGCGTCGCCGATCTGCTTGAGCGCGCCTTGCGGAAGTCAGCCTTGCGCGCCGATCCATAGCCGACCCCGGCGCGCCGGGGTCGGGCCGTCGCGTCGGTTTACGGCCAAACGCACGCATTGCCGGAAGTCATCCATCCGCCGGCCGCTCAAGAACGAGCCGCCCGGTCCCGCCGCCAATCGCTCGCCCTCGGTCGCCACCTGCCGCAAGCGCTTCAGACAAATGTCAAAAGCCGCCGCGCAGTGCAAAGCCGATTCAATCGGGTCAAGAAACGGCGCGTCTGCCGATTGGGCTGTCCGGTGAGCCGGCCGAAACTTGCCGTCCTGGCCGAGCCGCGATTCAGAAATCCCCCCTTGCGGACTATTGGCGGTTTCCGACAGTTGCCGACGGACGGCTTCCACCAGATCGCGCCCCACACCGCAGGTATTGGCGATCCAACGGTTCGACTTTAGCGACCACTCTCGATCTGCCAAAATGGCAACGACGGCGCGGCGTTTGTCGGCGTTGGTGCGGCGTAGCCCGTGGGTGGCGTTGGCCTGAATCGCCGCCATAATGGCATCGCGCCGCGTTCCGTTGACAATTCGGCAGTCGATTGTGGTGCGTTCGAGAAGCAAGACGGCGTGTAAGCGATGAAAACCATCGGCCAGCCAATAGTTTTCACCGTCGTAGACGACAAAGGGCCGCGGAAACACGACGCCCTCGCGCATCCGTTCGGCATATTCCCGCACCACGTCATCGTCGAGTTTTTCGCGGATTTGCGTGCCGCCGTCGAGACGGATCAGGCTGATCAGAAGGGTCGCGTGATTGAGTTCGCTGGACATGAGGAAAATCTCCTGGCTGTGAAGACCGACGACGCCGGCTGCCAACATGGCAGCCACTGGGCGTCTTCCCTACATATACAGCTATTCATGTGCTAAATATGAACAAAATACCAGTATCCAGGCGTGCGCTCAAGGTGCTTGCTTGAGCGGCCAAATCTCAACGACGCCGTCGGTTCGGGCGCATCGCGCCGCGAAGTGCTTGCCCGGCAGCGGCGGTTTACAATCGGAAAAGCGGGGTACGCGGCGACACGGCGATTGGACCACCCTACCTTGGTTTTGCCGGCGGATGACGCCTTTCGTACTCGGTTGCGTCGGCGTCGAGCGCGCGGCGCAGTCGCGTCAGCGCGCTGGACCAAAACCCGCGAGCGCCGCGCACGTAGTCATGCTCAATCTCCTGCCAGGTGCAACCACGCATCCGCAGACGAACGACCCGCAATTCGTCCGACGGCAACCGCCGAATGGCCGCGCGCAGCTTGGACAAGAACTCCTCGCGCTCGGTGGCCTCGTCGGCACCAAGCGTCTGGTCGATGAGGAGCTCCGCCAGGCGCGCCGCGGCGCTGTCGCGGTCCAGCGAGAGGCTCACCCCCGCCGTGTGGCGAACCGCGCGCCGGCGTCGAGCCTCGTCGCAAATCAGGTCGTGAAGGATTTTCTTCATGAGTCCCACGACCTGCGCGCCGGCTTCGCCGCCGGATGCGCGGAGGGCGATCAAGGCGCGCACGTGCGCCCGCGATAGCATATCGTCGACGTCCATGGGCGGCTCGCCGCAACCGGCGTGCTTTGCGATTTCACGCCGCAACCATGTGCGAAGAACATCGTCACACAACAGAATCGCCTCACCCAGCGAGGCGGCATCGGACGCCGCGCGTCCGCCCGTTGGCAAAGCATCGCGGCTAAGCGCGGCCGCGCGAGGCGGCTGTGGTTTTCCATTCATCGTCAGCACCTGCCTGGGACTGCCGCCCGCCACCGCCAATGGAAATGTATCGCGGGCAATTGGTTTCATAGCGCACCAGCCGCCGCTTGTCAAGTGCCTGAATAACGACTTTTTTTGAACTTCTGCGCAGCCAATTCAATCTAGCTAGCGCGACAACGATCAAAGCGGCCGAGCGGACAAATTACCGGCACGCTGACCTGTGTCGCTCGCCTTGCCCAACCGCGCCGGCGCGGCGATAGCTCTTGTGGGCTAGTCGCGCCCGATATGAAAAAAACTTACGGTTCTTTTTCGACGGCGCGGCGCGTCGCGCGGATGGGCCGCTAGGCGTTGGTACGCCACGGGTTATGACCGTCCACGCTCCCCATGGCCGGGCGCGTCGTATCGACGTAAGTCGAAACCGCAACGACAAACTGTCCAACAATTACGGTTATTAAGGGTAGAGGGCCGAAGTGCTTCGCATCGCTCCGCGCTCCACCCTCGCGCGATCAGCCCGACGGCGGGCTTCGCTAATCGCATCAGAGCCAACCACGAACCGCGAAAGGATTCTAGCCGTGAGATTCACCGCTGCTTGGACCAAGTTTGATTCCAGCAGCCGGGTTGCTTCCGTGACGCTGCCAAGTCCGGGGCATGGCGAGGCCACGCCGAGCAAAACCTTCACCTACGATCCCGTCACAGGGTTGGTCGCGAGCTATGCCGATTCCACCGGCACCACGAGCATTACCTATGGCATCGGTCGCGCGGTCACGCGCATCACGCACCCGGACGGCACCTATCAAACCTTCACCGCGCCGCTGACGCAGGCCCTGGTCGATACCGCCGGCGGACTGGGCGCCACTGAATCGGTCGTTTACAACGCGCTGGGCTTTCCCGTTCAGCAATTTGACTTGGCCGGCAACGAGACCGACAACACCTTCAACTGGCGCGGGCAGGTTTTGACCAGCGAAGGGCCGGCGCCGACACTCGGCGCCGCGCGGCCCGTGGAAACCTTCACCTACAACGCCGACGGCCAGGTTCTCACCGATCAAAACGCGCTCGGCGGCACGACGCAATACGTTTATAATTCTTTTGGAGAAGTGACTCAAGAAATACTTCCTAGCCCCGGCGGCGGCGCCACGCAGCCCACCCTGCACTGGACGTACGATC
>DASVGM010000875.1:0-4153 GCA_036379555.1 Pirellulales bacterium
GGGCGTCAAGCCCGATGCCGGCTATGAAGTGACGCTGGAAACTGCCGAACGATACCAATTGGAACTTGACCGTCACGAGCGCGACCTCGTTGTCAACCATTCGCCAAAAAAAGAGGGCGAAACGGCGAAAACGGAGACAAAGCCGGCTGACGGCAAACCGCCCGTCGCCGACCGGCAGTTGCAAAAGGCGGTGGAATACCTGGCGAGTGAGTTGGCCAAGGCCTCGTGAGACGCGTGGCGGGTTGCCTCTCCGCCGCGCCGTATTGCATTCCGCGCGCCGTCTGATACGCTTTGCGGATTCCACCACGCTCGCGGGCGACGTCGAATCGGCCGGCAAATCGCTCGTCGCCCCTAATGAACTGCTCACGCTTTTTGATCGCTTCATCCGCTGGGAGCCTATCGCGCCGAAATCGGCCCCCGAGCTCGCCAAGCTGTCGGCGCGTCTCTGCCGCTTGTTGCGCGACGAAGTGACCGAGCAACTCGGCCTCGGCAGCCGAGCTCTGACGGCACTGGCGGCCGATTGGCGAGCCCTTTTGTTTCCCGAGGCCGACGACGTGCAGTTCGCCGACGGTTACGCCCAGGCCGTCACCTTTGGCCGTTTGATGGCGCGTGCCCGCGGCATCCGGCTGACCGGCGGGCTCGACGTCGTCGGCCGGGAGCTTGCCAAAACCAATTCTCTCATCGGCACCGCGCTCAAACTGCTCACCGACGACGCCGGCAGCGAGCAGACGCTCAAGACCTCGCTCGGCACGCGCACGCGCGCCCTCGACGCCGTGAATTGGGAGTCGATCAGCAGCGGCAAAGCCGACGCTTGGCTGTATTTTTACGAAGATTTTCTGGAGATCTACGACAACAGCCTGCGCAAACAAACCGGCTCGTATTACACGCCGCCCGAAGTGGTCGAAGCGATGGTTCGGCTGGTCGCTACGTCAATGCCGACGACGGCCGGCGCCGTTTGCACGTCGGCGTTGGCTTCATCGACGACGTGCCGCCTGAAGTTTGGAACTACGAAGTATCAGGCAAACGAGTTTTGAGCCAATGGTTTAGTTACCGCAAGCGTGATCGCCTCGCCGCCCAAGTGGCGCAAGACGCTTCAACCCGATGACGATCCGCTGTTTACGGACCTGGGCGACGAAGGCGATTGAATACATGCCAAGGCGCTTCATCGCTGGGACGGTCGCCGAGTCACATAGGCGGAATCACACGACTTAACAAGCCCGACTTGCTGATCGTGGATGACAGGGGCCGGAAACGGTTGCCGCGTAAGAGTGGCGTATTTCTGTTTGAGATCACCGCCATCGGCGGCAAAGCGCGGCGCGGCTTATGGGCCATCAAGCGGGTGAGCCGCCAAAAATTTTTCCACCAACGGCACGATGCGCTCGTGAGCGTCTTCAATCACGTAATGCGAGGCGTCGAACAGTCGATGCACCTCGGCCTCGGGAAAATACTCGATAAACCGCTCCAAGAAGTAGGGCGTGAAGCACCAATCTCGCATGCCCCAAACCAACGCCATCGGGCGACCGCGCAATGCCGCCAACCCCGCTTCAATTTCAGCGAGCGTCGCGTAGCTGAGGTGCCGCGGCGAAAGGGGAATGTCCAGCACAAAACGATGCACGGCAATCCGGCTGGCCCAGGAATCGTAGGGCGCCAACAACCCGGCACGCACCGCGGGCGTCATACGCGCATGCCGGGCAACCGCCATCGTCAGCGCGGCTCGGGCGAATCCGTTCAGTCCGCGTACCGCCAGTTCGCCTAGCCAGGGCGTGCGGCAGATGCGAATGCGCCACGGAATGCGGCGGGCGCGATAGGCCGCCGTGTTGAACAATACAAAGCGGCTGAAAACTTCCGGTCGCGCCACGGCGGCGCCCATGCCGATGGCGCCGCCCCAATCGTGCGCCAGCAGCGTCACACGTTGAAGCCGCAAATGCTCAATCAGCCGGCGCAAGTTGTCGATATGCCGCGCCAGGCGATACTCATAATCCCGCGGCTTATCGGACAGCCCGCAGCCAATATGATCGGGCACGATCAGCCGATACTTGCCTCGCAGCCCCACGACCAGATCGCGCCAGTAAAACGACCATGTGGGGTTGCCATGCACAAGCAACAGCGGCTCGCCTTGGCCTTCGTCAAGGTAGTGATAGCGATGGCCGTCGAGTGTGAGCCAATGCGATTCAAATGGATATAATGCCCGCCAGTTTTCGTCCACCGTTTCTTTCGATTCAAGCATTCGTCAGTATCCGTTCCCTCCGCTGGTGTCATCATGCGTCATGGTTCTTCGGTGGCAAAACCTTCCGTCGATCCGACGTCCTGAGTAATCAGCCAGACCTGCTCGCTATGTGGAAGCTTCTTTATCAATCGTTGCCGTGCCGCTTCCGCCTCTTCCAGCGTTGCGAACCGGAGCTGCGGATGCTCTTTCCCCAACAGCCGCGAAGCGCCTTCATCGAGCATCGCCTGCTGGCACGCCTCATTTGTGACCTCGTCGTCACGCCGCAACGCCGCGATCACCTGCACCGGCAACATGCCGGCGGCATGGGCTTCGGGCGCGGTCAAACCACTGGCCAGGGCGATACGGTCGCGAAACGCCGCGCCCTCCGCCTGCTCGTAAGCCTGCAAGATAACGCCAGTTCTCTCCTCAAGCGGTAAGCGATCCCATCGGTCCCAAATGACGGTGACACGTAGGTTGCCGGTCGGAAATTCCTGCTCATAGATGGTCGGCTGTCCTGATGCTCGACCACTGCGCAGCTCTTCCGCGAGTTGATCGGCAAACGCCCCCTTCGCCAGGTGAGGCCTGTCATCCATCCCCGTTCTTATTCTCGGCATAGGTTCACCTCAAAGTGCCTTTCCATTCACCAGGATCCATTCCGTCGCCTCGCGCGCTTGCCGCACCTCGTCTTGATAAGCGCAGTTTTTCCGATAGCGGAGCGACTCCCGCCAAAGGTATTCTAACCGTTGCCCGCGTCGCTGTAACTCCAGGCCAAACCGCGGCGAATATTGCGTACCGGCGGACATCGCGCGGACGGAAATCAACAAGTCGATCCACGCGCGGATGTTGTGGCCTTCACCCTGATTTGGCCAAAGTATGTTCATTTGTCGTCCTCGCAGGATGGCGGGGCGCAAATCGCCGCTCCACGTAATGGTGGCCGTCGGCGCGATGCCGATGAGCGAAAAGTAGGCGGCCTTGACCATCATCTCCGCCGAATACCCCCACAGGTAAATCGCCCCAGTTCGTTGCCCCGCGGTCGCCAATGCCAGGCCATCGTTGAATCGTTGCCGCGCGGCGATGCGGAACTGCCCGATGCTATCGGGTTCACAGCGATCAAGTAATCTTCTGGGCATTGTAGACTCTTTGGAGTTGACGTCATTCAAGCATGATCGGCATCGGCGATCAATACGCTTTGAACTGTGGCTGGACAGGCTCCCTCCCGGTACCCTAAACTTTCTCTCGGATTCCGCGGGCAAACACCAAAGGCGATGAACATGGACGAACAGAAGTGCGGTGCGTTGGTGGTCGGCGCGGGGCCGACGGGTTTGACCATGGCGCTGGAGTTGGCGCGGCATGGACTGCGGCCGCGCATCGTCGATCAGGCGCCGCAAGCGTCGCGAACCTCCAAGGCGCTGGGCGTGCATGCCCGCACGATGGAGTATTTTGAGCGCGTCGGCCTGGCTGAACGGGCCATGGCCGAGGGGCGAAAGCTGCATGGCGGCAGCATCTATAGTCAACACCAGCGCATCGTGCATCTGAATTTCGACCAGCTCGAAAGCCGCTATAACTTTATTTTGATCTTGCCGCAGTCGGACACAGAGAAGTTGCTGGCCGAAAAACTGGCTGAGTTTGGCGTGTCGGTCGAACACAACCTCGAGCTGATCGGTTTTCAGCAGCAGGCGGCGGATGTGGAGGCGACTTTGCGGCACGCCGACGGCCGTGAGGAAACGCTGCGCGCGGCGTGGCTAATCGGCTGCGATGGCGCTCATAGCCGGGTGCGGCGCGAGCTGGAAATGCCGTTTCACGGCCGTGCTTTTGAAGAAACCTTTTCGTTGGCCGATGTGCGGCTGGAGGCGAACCTGCCCGACGATGAAATGAGCGTGTTTCTTTCTTCGGGCGATATTGTGGCGTTGTTTCCCATGCCGGGCGAGCGGCGGTTTCGCATCATCA
>DASVGM010000876.1:0-8012 GCA_036379555.1 Pirellulales bacterium
GGTCGGCCAGCACGCCAATGGGCCGCCCTGCGGCCGCGCTCACGCGGCGAATGGCTTCCAGGTTGATCTGCTGGCGTTCGATGCCGCCGTGGGCCATATTGAGGCGAAACACGTCGACACCGGCTCGGATCAGATCGGCGAGTTGGCTTTCTTCACGGCAGGCGGGGCCTACCGTGGCAATGACTTTGGTGCGAGCGAAGACGGGCGGAGGGCAATCCGCCATCACGCGCGAGCGATCCGTTCCATTTATAAGTGACACACGCCGCCTCAAATTCCGTTAAATGACAAGTTCCCAGCCCCACGTCAGGTTGGCGATAAAGCGGTGCAATTATAAAGACATGATCCGCTGCTGACAACGCAGGGCGAGGCGTGTCGGCGCCGCAAAAGTTGCCTGCAACGATCATGATGGAAAAACGGTGTTTGGTTTGGCCTTGGGAAGGGCTGACGCGGCCGCGGTTTACCGCTAAACTGGCGTTTTTCACCGCCGGCGAACGATCGGCATGGCTCATGCGCACCAGGAAGTGTCGATGAAAACCGTCGAACTGTTTTGCGGAATTGGAGGATTCCGCGTTGCGACCGACGCCCGCGGCATGGAAACCGTTTGGGCCAACGATATTTGCCCCAAGGCGTGCTCGGTTTATCGCGATCAATTCGGCGCTAACGGTCTCCATGAAGGTGACATTTCTCTTTTCGCGGGCGATATTCCCGACCATGATTTACTTACGGGCGGCTTCCCCTGCCAGCCATTCAGCAGCGCCGGAAAGAAACGGGGAATCAACGATCCCAGGGGAACCTTGTTCCAGCGGATCGTGGACATTCTGGGCGAACATCGCCCGAAGTTCTTTATTCTTGAGAACGTGAAACGCCTCCTCACGATGGAGGATGGACTGCACTTCGCCACGATCCTTAGCTCGCTCGCGGAACTCGATTACACGATCGAATGGCGGCTGCTCAACGCCATGCACTTTGGCCTTCCGCAGAACCGCCAACGTGTTTTCATCGTCGGAACCTCCGGTCGGGAATTCGATATTCTCGACCGGCGTTCGGTTGTATCGACGAAATTGGCGACTTGCGACGAGCTGGCCCAGCTTGGCGCGAGCGACCTGGAAGACTTGGCCGACCTGAATCGTTGGCAGCCAATCGAACTCCACGGTCGCCGTTTCTCCAATTGGGGTATCGCGATTGACGGGCGTTTTTTTGGACGAGAACTGCGCCTGTTCAGCCAGACGGCCCAAAGCGTCACCCTGGAAAGCATCTTGGAGAAGACCGTCTCTGCCGACTTCGATTTTACAGAGAGCACGATGCGATGGATCGGCAAAAACTCGCCAGTCAACCGATTGATTCAAGGCGTGGAGATCATCAGCAACCAGTCGGGCGGGGCGCGCATGGGCTACACGATTTTCGGCGTCAATGGCGTTGCTCCAACTCTCACCTCCACGGCGAGCCGGCACTATGAACGCTATAAAATCGGCGATCGCTATCGGCGTTTGACAAACGTGGAGTACGCGCGAATCCAGGGCTTTGCCGACACGCACTGCTCGAAAGCATCCGTATACGATCAATACGCACTGCTCGGCAACGCGGTGCCACCACCGATCGTTGGTTGGGTTTTGGACCGCCTGAACGCCCCCATCCGCCGAAAGCTGCTCCCACGTTCGATTCGCCAGAGGGTGCTATTTTTGGGCGGCTTTTCGGCGTGCAAGTCGCTGAGGAAGATTGAACGTCGATGAAAACCAAAAACACCGCCGGAGTGGTGAACCTGCATAAACCCGCGGGCATTTCGTCGCGCGCCGCGGTCGATACGGTCAAGCGTCTTGTCCGGCCGGCCAAGACCGGCCATGCGGGCACACTCGATCCGTTGGCTTGCGGCGTGCTGGTGATTTGCGTCGGCACCGCCACTCGGCTGATCGAATACGTGCAGGAGCTGCCTAAATGCTATACCGGAACCTTTTTGTTGGGGCGCGAAAGCGATACCGAAGACATCGAGGGCGAAGTGCGCATGCTCCCCGCTGCGAACATTCCCAGTCACAACGAGCTGTCGGTCGCCGCCGCGCGGCTGGTCGGCCAGATCGAGCAACGGCCGCCCGTCTTTTCGGCGCTCAAAGTGCGCGGCCGCCGGGCTTACGATCTTGCCCGTGCCGGCGAACAGGTTGAGTTGGCGCCGCGCCCGGTGACCATCTACCGGCTTGAAATTGTGCGTTACGCATATCCTGAGTTGACGCTCGACGTCGAATGCGGTTCGGGTACCTACATTCGATCGCTGGGCCGCGACTTGGCCGAGAACGTGGGCACGGCGGCGGTGATGTCGAGCCTGACGCGCACTGCGATCGGGCCATTTCGGCTGGCTGAGGCATGGCCGCCCGAGCGGCTAAGTCGCGAAACTCTGGCCGATTGGCTGCAACCGCCGCTGGCGGCGGTGCCGCTTATGGAGCGAATTACGCTGTCAGCCGCGGAACTTGAGCGGCTGGGCCATGGCATGCCCATCGAGCGCGCCATGCCGGGCGAAGCACGCGAGATCGCAGGACTCGATGAGTCAGCCGATTTACGAGCCATTCTGTCGGTTGAGTTGAATGGCACGCTACGGCCGTTGCGAAATATCGCACGCCGCCATGAATGAGTTATTTAGCGGCATTGGCGGTTGACCCGCCCCGACTGACAATAATTTCCTTGAAAAACCGGTCTGCGTTGGGCGCGCCCACCGAAAAAACTCAGCCGCCCTTAGCCGACGCCTCCGCATCGCCAATGCGCAGCGCCGCCAAGAGCGCGGTGGGGGTCTTGGCCGCACGAATATCTTCCAGCAACCGCGGCCGATGCGCCAGGCGCGCCACCGCGGCCAATACTTGAACCTGAACCGCCGGATCGGACTCGGGCGTGAGAATCAGGAAGATGATATGTACCGGCTCGGTATCCACGCCGTCAAAGGCCAGGCCGCGATCTGTGGTGCCCACCGCGACGACGGCACTTTTGAGCTGCGGCAACTGGGCATGCGGCACGGCCAGCCCGTGACCCAAACCGGTTCCCATCGTGGCCTCGCGCTCCAGAACCGCCGCGGCCACCTGAGCGGAATCAAGCCCGACGTGGCTGGCCGCCAAACCGGATAGCTTCTCGATCGCCTCGGCCGGCGTGTGGGCGTCGAGATCGGGCACGCAGATCAGTCGATCGAGCGCCGAGGTAAACGACCAGGCCGCGCCGCGGCGCAGCAGCCATTGCAGCATCGGGGCGGCCAATCCTGACGTGACGAACGCCAGCACCACCAGGGCGACAAACATTCGCTCTCGAATGACCCCCGCGTGCCAGGCGAGCAGGCCAAGCACGATTCCCATTTCGCCGCGGGCGCTCATCGCCCAGCCCACGGCCCAGGCTTCTCGACCGCGCACGCCCGTGGCCCGCGCGGCCAGCCAACAGCCAAGCACCTTCACGGCGATGCCCAAAGCCAAGACGCGGCAAATCAACGCCAGCCTGAAGTTCGCCACGAAGTTCACCTCCAGGCCGATGGCGGCGACGAAGATCGGCGCCAGAATTCCCTCGACAAAGCGATGCATGATGTGCCTGGTTTGCTCGCGCAAGTGCGGCGAATCGCCGACGGCGATTCCCACCAGGAAGGCGCCGAAAATGGCATGGATGCCAATCGCCTCGGTCGCCGCGGCGCCCACCAGGCAGCTCAAGAGCAAAAAGCCCAAGACGCCGCCCGGCCAGCTCAGGTGCGCTTGCACCCAAACCAGCGCCTTGTCGGCGGCCCAACGACCGAGCGTCAAAGTTCCCACGACGAAACCCACTGTCAAGATCACGGTGTAAGCAATGGAGTGTTCGCCGATTTTGCTCCCCAACACGACCGAGAATGTCAGCCAGGCCAGCAGGTTGTTGATGGTCGCGGCCACCAGCACGAGCATGCCAAAATCGCTTTGAAACAGCCCCATGTCGAGGAAGATTTTCGCGATCACGGGCAGCGCGCTGACGGCCAGGGCGGCGCCAAAGAAGACCGCGAACGACCCAGGCTGCCCTTGCGGCGGCATGCTCCAAAAGTTGGGCGCATACCAGGCCCAGACGCCGCCCACCGCGAGCGGCACAATCAAACCTGTCAGGCCGACGGCAAGGGCCGACTTGCCTTGCCGCGAGACGGTCGAAAGATCCACTTCCAGGCCGGCGATCAGCAACACCAAGGCCACCGCCAGCGCCACCACCGCGTCGAGCGCCACGGCGGCCGGTCCCTGCTGGGGAAACAGCCAGCGTTGAGCGTCGGGGGCGATGGCGCCAAAGCAGGTGGGGCCGAGCAGCAGGCCGGCGAGCATCTCGCCAACCACCACGGGCTGCCCCACGCGCCGGGCCAACTCACCCAGCGCATGGGCCGCCCCCAGGAGCGTCGCCAAACCGAGAAACAGAATCGTGATGTCGTGTGACTGCAAACGAAAACGCCCCTGCGCGGCTCACCAGCTTGCCTTGTCAATGGTTCTGACAGGTTTGGAAGCGCCGCGCAGAGGGCGGCCGCGTCTTGGCTTGCCAGGTTTTCCAGGCGCGGCGACCGGGGGGCTGGGTGGATCGTTGACGGCGCGGGGCGGCGCGACTCCAGCCGCTTCGGCCTTCGCGCCCGGCGGTACGTTCATGCCAGCCGGCGCATTGGCAACCGCCGGCTGGCCGGCGGCCGGAGCGGCGTCGGGCGCGGCAGGCGCCGCCGCTGGCGCGACTGGCACGCCGGGCACGGCGGGCACGGCGGGCGCGGCCACGATGACCTGATCCTCGGGATCTTCTTCGTCGTCACCGGCGGGCAAAGCGCCTGTGTCGGCCAGCAGGTAGCCGGCCCAGAAAAACGGATGCTCGCCGGTGGGCGGATCTTGTTTCACGTTGAGCTTGGCCAGACGCGGCTCATGCGCCGCATCGACCTGCGTGTGCATCACCATCTGAACGCTGCGCTGCCAGGCGTCAGAAGCCGTCGTGTGCGGCAACTCCTGCGCAAACTCCCGCACCAGATCGACGCTGCTCTGTCCGCCGGTGCGCCAGCGGCTAATCAGCACGGTGCGCGCTCCGCCGGCCATCAGGCCGCAAACCGAGTAAAACAACTCCGAGCCGTTGGCGTTTTGATTGGCACGCACCAGTCCCCGCTCGACCGGCGTGCGAAAGGCCGGCAGAATCACCTGGTCCGGCCCCTTAAACGGCAGCCGCAACCACTCGCCCAGTGTGCCGCCTGACATTTTATTGTCAATTTGCAACGGCGACCAATCGAAGCCGCTGGCCGGGGGCACTTCGTTGAACACGATCAGCCGATCGAAAAGCGACGAATAAATCGCGCCGTGGCAGGGCAACTTACCGCGAATCGCCTCGGCCTTGGGCAAAGCCCGCGCCAAATCTTCAAACTCGCGGTCGATGGCTGTGGTTTCGGCTTGTGGGTGAAGCTTGCCCAACGCCACCGCCAGGTTCTGCCGCGGACGGCGGCGGCGCTTTTCGCCGACCGCCAGCCCCACGGTGGGCGAATAGCGAATGCGGACTTGGTTGATCAGCGGTTCGTTTTTATGGTCGCCCGCCTGCGGCAAAGCCTCAAAGGGCACATACCAGAGAACGCCCTCGGGCACGATCACCAGTTCATTGAGCGACTTGGTAAAGTCGGCCTTGGAGTTCTTCACCAACACGTTCATGATCTGCTGGGCCGAAGATTGCCAGGCTTTGGAGCTTAGCTCTTCGATCTTCATCTCTTTATTTTGATTGAAATTGCCCCACTTCTGCAGCATCGTGTTGAGGTCGCTGCGGAAGCGCTTCGGTGTTTTGATCTCGTTGTAGGTGTATTTATCTTTGGACAAAACGAAGCTGTACGTCGAGCGGCTGCTATCAAAGAAGGACAAGATAGTTTGGCCATCGGCCAGCGATTCTTGCACTTCCTTGAACGACCGTACCGGCGGGAAAAGAAGGTTGGCCGGATCGCGGCCCACGGCCATCTCGCGCAGCAGCACTTCTTGCTCGCCACTGAGTTGGGCCAACTCCTTCAGCCGTTTGTCTTGCTCATCGGTCGCTTCCTGGTCGTCGCCAATCACCAGCGGCATGCGGCGCAGCTCGTTGCGCAGCTCGCGAACACGCTGCATTTTTTTCACGTAAGCCGGAAAGCGGGTCATGAGCGCCTGCCGCTGCATCAAGGTCGTCTGGTCGAGCGCGGCGTCGGGCGCTTCCATCAGCCAACGCAGGTTCAGCAAGCGGCCGCCGTGCTCAAGCATCACCAGAAAGCGATGGCGACGAGCCATGTCGGTGATTTGCAAAGCCAATTCGTGCTCCTTCGCCTTGCGCAGCAAAGCGGCTTCAAACCAATGCTCAAACGACAGCGGGTGCGGCACGTACAACACCGAGAGCGACTCCAACGGGTCGATCAGCCAATCGGCGGGCGTGGGATCGCGCAGCACCGTACCGTAGAGATCGACGGCGGTTCGCTCGGTAATCAGGCTGCTCATCCAGAGAACGTCGACCACGCCGATTTGATAGAGACGCAACGAGCCGCCGGTTTGAAACGACATGGCGAGCGCCAGGGCACCGTCGCCACCGGCGACGTTGCCCAATTGGTAGGCCGACAGAGCCTTGAGATGGTTCATGCGCGCGCCGATCTTGCCGGCCAGCATGTTGCTGCCGGAGGCCAGCACCGTGGCCTCGCCCAAGAAGCCGGCCGCCGCGGCCCCCAGGCCGCACAACGACGAGTTCTCGGCCGCGTCGAGCAACAGCGATGTATTCATCTGTCCGAGATTGGCCGCCGTGGCCCAGGCGATGGCCGGCGCCAGCACTGGATAAGGCAAGCGGCCGTTGGCCAAAAAGTGGGCCACCGCGGCGTAATGCAGAGATTCCTCAATGACGCCAACGTCGTTGTAATTGGCCGCGGCCCAAGATGCTTCGAGAAAATGCATGTGCGCCGACTTGTAATCGCCGCTTTCCAGATCGAGAACGCCCTGCATCAGCAGGCAATGGCCGGTAAGGCCATGATCGAACATGCCGGAGGCCTGCTGGGCCTGCGACAGCGTTTTACGGGCTTGCTCCGCTTTTCCCGCCGCCGCGTAGGCCAGGCCGAGCTGCGTATCGGTCCAGGCTTGAGACCAATGATTGGGCCACGCGATCGGCGCGGCCATCGCCGTCAGCAGCCGTTGCGTCGTTTTGCTATGCGGGCACGCCGGGCCGAGCAGTTCGCGATAACGTCGAATGGCCAAGCAACTGCAACGCACGATCTCTTGCACGTAGAGCGGCATCAGCACCGGTTGCTGCACGATGCCGCCGCGGATGATCGCCGCGTTGTTGTTGATGTTGCCCTGCATGATGTTCATCTGCAGCGGGTATTCGCCGGGAACGGTTTGCCGCGTGGTCATGTACCAGGGAATGGGTTTGAGGTACTGGGGCTGCATCGGCCCGAGCACCGGCGTAAATTGCACCGAGAGCATCCAGTTGTTGAACCGAATCAACAGATTGAGCGCGGCCTCGTAGTGTAATATAGCGCCGGCGTGATTGCCCAATTGATAGGCGCATTCGCCCTGCATGGTTTCATAGCAGATCGTGTCGATCCAGAAGCCGCCCGCCGCCGGATTCTTGATGGCGCCGGATAGGCAACCCGCCATGACGGCGCTGGTGGCCGCGTATTGGCCGTTGTAAAAAGCCGGCAGCGCCAAAAAGTAAGGCTGCGAGGGCACGCTGATGTTCCCCTGTGCAAACGCGGCGGGCGCCAAGAGCGCCCAAATCACAATCAACGACAGTGGACCGCGGGCCAGCCAAGAGAGAGACAGCCTCGGGCGCAGTCGGCGAAAGACGTTCATGATGCGGCTCTCCAAAAAGAGACAAAGGGTCACAATCCAGCATAACGTCGCCCGCTTGGCAAGAGAACAGGCGGCCAAGCCAACCGCCGCTTAATTTGACGTAATCTAACCACATTTTCCCCTCTGCAGGGCTAAATGCCTCGGTGGGAACCGAAAAATCCGCAAAACTGGCCGCGAGGTTGCCAAAGTTCAAGAGCCGATTTCATCACCTAACCCGGATTATTCATGAGGTGGCCGCCGCAGACG
>DASVGM010000877.1:0-2699 GCA_036379555.1 Pirellulales bacterium
CGTCTCTTGTTTCCAGACGCGCCGGCGGCCGCGTTGTTCTACACATCTCTCGCGTCAGCCGCGCAGCGGCGAAAGAGGTGGCGCACCACGCGCTCTTTCGCCGCTGCGCGGCTGGGCGAATCATTCGCGTTCGTTTTCCGTGGGCTTTCGCCCACGGCTAAATTCCGCCGTCCCTTCAGGACTAGAAACGGCATCGGACCTTTGTAGAACAACGAGGCCGCCGGCCCGTCTGCAGCGCTAGACGGCTCGGCGAGCCGCCCCACGAAGGCGCCGCCGCCTGTTTCCGGCTCGCGAATCGCGCGCAGCAGCGCACTGGTTGAAATCCCGCCGCGATGGCCTGTCGTGCGAACCCGCCCGCCATAAGACTCGACGATTTTACGCCCGACGATCTCGTTAGGAGCGTACGCGCCGCCTTTGACAAGCACATCGGGGCGGATGCGCTCAAGCAAGCGGATGGGCGTGGGATCGTCGAAAAGGACGACGAAATCGACACACTCAAGCGCCGCGAGCATCAGCGCGCGGTCTTGCTCGTTGACGACCGGCCGCTCCGGTCCTTTCAGCCCGCGCACGCCGGCGTTGGAATTGACGGCCACGATGAACAGATCGCCCAAGGCGGACGCTTCTTGTAGGTGCGTCATGTGGCCGACGTGCAGCAGGTCGAAGCAACCGTTGGTGAAGACAATGGCTCGCCCGTCGCGGCGATGGCGTTCAATACGCGCCAGCAACTCGCCAAGCGAGACGATCTTTGATGCTTCGCGATTGGTCGTCATGCCAGGCATAGGCGGTTTCCTCCTGATACGCGAGTGCGCCGCCCTGGTAATACAACTCGATCCGCCGGATCACGTCTGGCGGCGTCATCATTTCCATGCAAAACGGTGTTTTCAGGTCCGGCCGCACCAGGACGGGCTTCACGCAAAGGTCAAAATCTTTGGGGTCGCCATCGCCGATCGGTACGAAGACAACAACTACCGCCGCCGAACTTGAACGACGAGTCGCTCTGAACCAGGCGTACTTTATTCAAAAGTGGGGCGGCCCGCCTTGGGAGGAGCGTTTTGAATTGGCCGCGCCAGGGCGTTCCGAGAAACTCGCACGGCAATGACCATGTATTGGCAGACCCTTTGGGGACGATTAACATGTTTCCAGGTGGACGCCAAACTCAAACAAATGAAAACTCGCCCTCGCGTTGCCGTCATCGGGGGCGGCATTACGGGGCTGGCGGCGGCACATCGGTTGTTGGAATTATCGCCGCACCTGAGTGTCAAGCTGTTCGACGCCGGCGCGCGGTTGGGTGGGGTGTTGCAAACTGAGCGGCACAATGGCTACCTGGTTGAACTGAGCGCCGACAATTTCATTACCAACGTGCCGTGGGGCATCGATCTTTGCCGGCGGTTGGGGCTTGAAGAACAATTGCTGCGCACGCGAGAATCACAACGCCGCGCGTCTGTCGTGCGACGCGGCAAACTGGCGCCGGTGCCGCTGGGATTTCAATTGTTGGCCCCCAGCCGTCTTTGGCCGGTGGTGCGGTCGCCGCTCTTAAGCTGGCGCGGCAAGCTGCGATTGCTTTGCGAACCCTTGATCCGGCGAAGGCGCGATACGACGGACGAAAGCCTGGCCTCATTTGCCCGGCGGCGCTTGGGACGCGAGGCTTTCGAGCGCATCGTGCAGCCGCTGGTGGCCGGTATTTATACCGCCGACGCCGAGCGGCTGAGCATGGCCGCCGCGCTGCCGCGATTTGTTGAAATGGAGCGTCAATCGGGCAGCCTGGTGCGCGCCGCCTGGCAGTCGCGGAACAGGGACGGCGCGGACGCGGCCGGTGCCCGGTATGGGTTGTTTGTCGCCCCGCGCGATGGAATGTCGAGCCTGGTTGAAGCGCTCTGGCGGCGGCTCGATCAACACGGTGTCGAACGCGGCGGCAGAGTAAATGAACTGGCGCGCGTGGGCGAACGGTGGGAAGTCAAAGCGGGCGATCAAAGTGAGTCGCTGGATGCCGTCATTTTGGCGCTGCCGGCGCACGCCGCCGCCGAACTGCTGCGGAGGGTGAGCGCCGAGTTGTCCGGCGGGCTGGCCGAGATTCCTTATGCCGGCAGCGCCATTGTGGTGGCGGCCTACGACCGGCGGCAAATCGACGGCGAATTGGACGGCTTTGGTTTTGTCGTGCCGGCGATGGAGCGCCGCCCGATTCTGGCGGCCAGTTACAGCAGCGGCAAATTCGACGGCCGCGCTCCCGCTGGCCGTGTGTTGATTCGCGTGTTTCTCGGCGGCGCGGAACATCCTGAGCAACTCGACCTGGACGATGCCGCTTTAGTCGAGCTAGCACAGGCCAACCTTGCCGAGTTGCTTGGCGTGCGCGGCGCGGCAGAGTTGACGCGCGTGGTCCGCTGGCCGCTCAGTATGCCGCAGTACCACGTCGGGCATCTCGGCCTGGTCGATCGAATCGAAAGGCTTGCCGCCGCCTGGCCAAGCCTGGCGTTGGCCGGAAACGCCTATCATGGGGTGGGCGTGCCCAATTGCATTCACAGCGGAGAACAAGCCGCCGAGAGAATTTTGGCGACGATTCCAAAATCTCAACTGTGAGGCGGGCCACTGTTACTTCGCTTCGTCATGGCGGCGTTGCACCCTTGATGCCACCCGCTTGCCGGGTGGAGAATCACGTTGGCCGTCTACACGAGGCGTTTGCCACCAACCCCTCTCCGATTTTC
>DASVGM010000878.1:0-10461 GCA_036379555.1 Pirellulales bacterium
AAAAACGTAGGGAGGACTTGTCAAGCTCGTTTCGCTTCAATATGCTGAAAGAATGCGTTGTGCCATCGCCACATTGTTGCTTTGCCTCTCGCTCATCGCCAGCAGCCTCGTTTGCTTGGACTGCCCCGAAACGCGCCTCGCTGGCGGCAGCGCCCGGGCGCTGCCGTCGTCCTCTGAACCGCATGAAGATGGGCAAGGCTCCCTTTTGGGAAGCTGCCCCGCCGGTCGCACGTTTATGCTTCGCGGGCGAGAGGGGCGCTCGTTTGCCACGAGCCATGCGAGATCCTCATTCGATCGCGTTGGCCAGGAAGCGCGGGTGAAGTTTCGCCCTCAGTCGATTCCTCACCTACCGGACTTGCTCTGGGCGCATACGTGCGGCGTCTCGCTGGCCCAGCGGCACGTGCTTTTGCAAATCTGATTCAGCCTCAGCTCTTGGTCGTATTTCTCGTACCCATTTAGGGTCAACGCGCAATCGGCACGCCCGCTTGCGCCGACGCCGTCGGGCGCCTCGCGCCGTGGCCGCCTGACCCGCCACACTTCGATCGCGAGCCGAGTTTTATGCAAATATCGAATTCAAATGTCGCACGCACGTTGCGCGAGCCGCCAGGCGTTGGCAATTGTTCCATCGACCAACTTTGGTTAAAACAGCCGCCGGCCCCGGTCGAACAGCGACCACCGCGGCGTTTGGCGCCCTCGTGGGCCGACGTGATAGCAATCATCGCCATCGGGCTGTTAATCTATTTGGTAGGCAAAATGTTCTGGAACGCTTTCTGGCTCAGATTTTAAACGAACGCCCTCATCTTTTCGCTTATGGACGACGATCGCCCGAGTCCTGACGCGGTGTTGGCCCAGGTGCGCGCGGAGGAGGCGCGCGCCGGCCGGGGCAGGCTGAAAGTCTTCTTTGGCTATTCGGCCGGTGTGGGCAAAACCTCGACCATGCTCGATACGGCGCGGCGCGATGTCTCCAGCGGCCGCGACGTGTGGATCGGCGCGGTCGAAACGCACGGACGCACCGACGTGGCCGCGCTCGTCTTGGGGCTCGACATCATTCCCTTGCGCGAGTTTGAGTATCGCGGCATCCGGCTCAAGGAGTTCGATCTCGACGCCGCGCTTGAGCGCCGGCCCGAGTTGGTGGTCGTCGACGAATTGGCGCACACCAACGCGCCCGGCAGCCGGCACGCCAAGCGTTGGCAAGACGTCGAAGAGCTGCTGGCGGCCGGCATCGATGTCTATACGACGGTGAACGTGCAGCACCTGGAAAGTCTCAACGACATTGTCGCTCAGATCACCGGCGTGGTGGTGCGCGAAACCGTGCCCGACGCCGTGCTGGAAACCGCGGACGAAATCGAGCTGGTCGATTTGCCGCCGGACGATCTGTTGCAGCGATTTCGCCAAGGGCTGGTTTACGCGCCGCCGCAAGCCGATCAAGCGATGCGAAGCTTCTTTCGCAAGCCGAACCTGATCGCCTTGCGCGAGCTGGCGCTGCGCCAATTGGCCGACCGCGTGAACGCCGACGTGGAGCGTGCGCGGCGCGGCGGTGTTTCAACGCGAATCTGGCCCACCGCCGAACGGTTGCTGGTTTGCGTCAGCCCCAGCCCGCTCTCGCCGCGCGTCATCCGCACCGCCAGGCGGATGGCGGCCTCGACGCGGGCGGAGTGGATCGCCGTCTACGTCGAACCGCCGGGGCCGGAGGCGCCCAGCCCGGAGGCTCGACGACAACTCGCGCAAAACCTGCGGCTGGCCGAACAGCTTGGCGCCGAAATCGTCACGCTCAGCGGGGCGCATCCGGCCGACGAGTTGTTGAGCTACGCCCGCTCGCGCAACGCGACGCGCATCGTGGTCGGCAAATCAGGAACGACGAGTTGGCGCCGCTGGTTGCGAGGCACGCTCGTTGACGACCTGTTGCTCAGAAGCCGCGACATTGACCTGCATATTATTCATGGCGTGGAAGAGCCGAGCCAGCAGCCGCCTGGGGGCGAACCGCGCGCCACCGCCTGGCATTTGTACGCGCTCGCTTTGGCGACGGTCGCCGTGTGCGGCCTCATCGACGGGGGAATCTTTTGGCTGGGGCTGGCGGAAGTCAACCTGGTGATGGTTCTGTTGCTGGGAGTGATCTACGTGGCCGCTCGGCATGGCCGCGGCCCCGGCATCCTGGCCTCGATCGCCAGCGTCTTGCTGTTTGATTTTTTCTTTGTTCCGCCCCATCTGACCTTCGCCGTGAGCGACACGCAATACGTGCTGACCTTCGCGGTCATGTTCGGCATCGCGGTTTTGACCAGCGCGCTGACGTCGCGCGTGCGCGATCAGGCGCAGGCTTCGCGCGAGCGGGCGCGGCGTACCGAGGCGCTGTTTCATTTGAGTCAGCGACTGACCGGCCAAGTGGGCCGGCACCAATTGGCCGCGGCGGCCGCGCGGCAGATCGCCGCGGTCTTCGCGGGCGACGTGGCCATCCTTTTACCCGACGAAGAAAACCGGCTGAAGCTGGCGGGCGGCACGCACGCGGAATTCGCCCTGAAAGAAAACGAGTTGGCGGCGGCCCAATGGGTGTTTGGCAGCCGGCAACAGGCCGGCATCAGCACCAACACGTTGCCCGGCGCGCACGCTTTCTATGTGCCGCTGATCGGCTCGCAGGGGGCGGTGGGCGTGCTGGCCGTCCGGCCCACCGATCTTGAGCAGCTTACGATCTTCGATCAACGGCAATTGTTGGAAACCTTCGCCGGCCAGATCGCCCTGGCGCTGCAGCGCGAACAGCTCGCCGGGCAGGTGCAGGCGGTGCTCGTGCAGGCCGAAGCCGAGCGTCTGCGCAGCTCGCTCTTGGCTTCGGTCTCGCACGACCTGCGCACGCCGCTGGCGGTGATCACCGGCGCCAGCAGCAGCCTGCTTGCGGCGGACGATGCGCTCGCGCCGGAAACGCGCCGCGAATTGCTGCAAACGATCTTCGACGATTCCAACCGGCTGAGCCGCTTGGTGGACAATCTGCTCGACATGACGCGCGTGGAAGCGGGCGGCGTCACGTTGAACAAGCAGCCACAGCTTATTGAAGAGGTCATCGGTTCGGCGCTGCATCGATTGGACAAGCCGCTCGCCGGGCGGCAGATCAACACGCAGCTTGCCGATCAACTGCCGCTCGTGCCGCTCGACGCGACGCTCATTGAGCAGGTCTTCATCAACCTGTTGGAAAACGTCGAAAAGTACACGCCCGCCGGTTCGCCCATCGACGTCGCGGCGAGGTTAAGCGGCGATCATATTTTGGTGCAGGTGTCGGATCGCGGGCCGGGCATTCGTGACGAGGAGCGGGAATTGATTTTCGAGAAATTCTATCGAGGCCGGGCCGAAGCGGTCGATGGCCGGCGCGGCGCCGGTCTGGGGTTGGCGATTTGCAAAGCGATCGTGACGGCGCACGGCGGACGCATCTGGGCGGAAAACCGCCCCGGTGGCGGCGCCAGGTTCTGTTTCACCTTGCCGATCGAGAAGCTCGTGCGGCGTGTGGTGACCCATCCCTGATCATAACATGCTGGCTGCGGTGTTTTGTGACAAACAATTACCGGCTGGATTGTATCCAGCCGAGAGTTTAAGATCGTTTTGATCGGGCGAGAGTTCTTTGCTGGCCCGCCGCTGATTCATGGGATATTCCAATGCGCTTACTGGCCTTGATCGCCGCCGCGTCGTTAGCAGCATGCGCGACCGCCGCGGAACCGACGAAGAAAATCGACTTTAGCCACGACATTGCCCCGCTCATCAAGATGCACTGCGGCAAATGCCACCTTGGCGACAAGCGCGAAGGTTCCTTCTCGCTCAACACGCGCGAAGAGCTGCTGAAGTCGCAAGCCGTCGTGCCCGGCAAAAGCGCCGAAAGCGAGATATATCAACGGCTCGTCAGCAACGATGCCGAAGAGCGCATGCCCGCCAAGGCGGAGCCTTTGCCGCCCGAGGCCGTCGCGCTCGTTCGCGCCTGGATCGATGACGGACTGCCGTGGGAGCCCGGTTATTCGTTCGCCGTCGGGCGTTACACGCCGCCGCTGCGGCCGCGCGCGGTCGAATTGCCGCCCGCACGCGCGGGCGCCACGCATCCGATTGACCGGCTCGTGTTCGCTTACTTTGAATCGCATCAGGTTACGCCTCCGCCGGCGAGCGACGATGCGACGTTTGCCCGGCGAACGTCGCTCGACGTCATCGGACTGTTGCCGGCGCCGCGTGAATTGGCTGATTTCCTGGCTGATTCCGCCGCCGACAAACGCGAGCGCTGGGTGCGGCGATTGCTCGATGACCGTCGCGGTTATGCCGACCACTGGCTGAGTTTCTTCAACGATCTGTTGCGCAATGATTACCGCGGCACCGGTTACATCGACGGCGGCCGCAAACAAATCTCCAAGTGGCTCTACCAATCGCTTGTCGACAACAAACCCTACGACCAATTCGTGCGCGAACTGATCGAACCCAACGACGAATCGGCGGGCTTCATTCAGGGCATCAAGTGGCGCGGCCGCGTGAATGCCAGCCAAACGGTCGAAATTCAGTTTTCGCAAAACATCTCGCAGGTGTTTTTCGGCATCAACATGAAGTGCGCCTCGTGTCACGACAGCTTCATCGACACTTGGAAACTCGACGACGCCTACGCCCTGGCCGCGATCGTGGCCGAGCGACCGCTTGAGATTCACCGTTGCGACAAGGCCACCGGCCGCCTGGCACAGCCCCGCTTCCTGTGGCCCGAACTGGGCGAAATCGACGCTTCGCTTGACCGCGCCGGTCGGCTCAAGCAACTTGCCGTCTTGATCACGCGGCCTGAAAACGGCCGCTTTGCCCGGACCATCGCGAACCGGCTCTGGCACCGCCTGTTAGGGCGTGGCCTGGTGCATCCGGTCGATGTGATGGCCAACCCGCCCTGGCATGAAGACCTGCTTGAGTATCTGGCCAACTACCTGGTTGAGCAACACTACGACCTGAAGCGGTTGATGGAGCACATACTTACTTCGCGCACGTACCAAGCTGAGTGCGTGACAACTCCCACCGAGGCCGGCGGTGACGATTACGTTTTTCGCGGCCCTGAAGTCAAACGCATGTCGGCGGAGCAATACCTGGATGCGGTTTGGCAGATCACCGGCACTTCGCCCGGCAAGCAGATCGCCCCGGTGACGCTGGCCGACTTCGCCCCGGACACGCCGGAACGGCAAAAATTCATTCGCGTCTCGCTGGTGTTTTGCGACGAATTGATGCGGTCGCTCGGGCGGCCGAACCGCGAGCAAGTCGTGACGACGCGCGGCGACGTGCTGACGACCTTACAGGCGCTTGACCTGTCAAATGGTCCGCTGTTGGCTCAGACACTTTCGCGCGGCGCCGCCAACATTTTGGGCGGCGCGGCCGGCGGCCCTGAAGAGATCATGAACCGCCTTTACTTGGTAGCTTTGTCGCGCACGCCCTCGGCCGACGAGCTTGCCACCGCCGCCGAGCTGCTTGGTTCACCGCCCACTCAGGCGGGGCTTGCCGATTTGCTCTGGGCCATTTTCATGTTGCCTGAATTCCAGTTGATTCATTGAACCGCGCTCCGTTACGACAGCCAGTCTGCCACGAACCGGTGAATAAACCGCTCTAAGGCGCCGGGTCGGCCGAACGCAACTCGCCGGCCTGCTCGCGCAGGACGCTCCAAGAGGCGATCAAACGCGGCATGGCCGCCGGAGCGCGGTTGGCGAAGCGGGAAAACGCCGTCACCGTTTTTTCAGCGCGAAGCTGATAATCGGGTTTTTTCATGATCCGCGCGAGGTAGGCCAGATTGCCGGCGGAAACCGAGTTGCCTGATGGCAATGCCGAATCGACCGGATTTTTGGGACGGGCCAACAGCGCTTCATGATCGTTCGACGTGAAAAAATAACCGCCGAACGGTTCGTCCCAGAAGAGCTCGTGCTGCACGTCGGCCAGTTCGGCCGCGGACTTTAGCCAACGCTCCTCGCCAGTGGCGCGGTGCAAGGCCAACAGCCCATCAATGAAAAAAGCGTAGTCGTCCAGATAGGCGTTCAACCTGGCCTGACCGGCGGTGTAGGTGTGCAACAGGCGGCCATCGGGCGTGCGCAGATGCTTGAGCACCGCCTCGGCCGCGCGCCGCGCCGTGGCGAGGTGCTTGTCGTCGTCGAACAATCGCCCGGCATCGGCAAAGCCGCGGATCATCAAGCCGTTCCAACCGGTGAGCATTTTCGTGTCCAGCAGCGGGCGCTTTCGCTGTTGCCGTTGGGCCAGCAGTTTCTCCCGGCAGGCGCGCAGCCGCGATTCCAGTGCCGCCGGCGCAAGTTGACGCCGCGCGGCCGTTTCAGCGAGCGACCGCGGCAATTGGAGCACATAATGGCCCTCGAAGTTCGGTTCCTGGTCGATGCCGTAGCACGCGGCGAACAGTTCATACTCGGCGGGTTCGAGCGCGGCGCGAATCTCTTCGCGCGTCCAGGCGTAATAGGCGCCTTCCTGACCGTCGGTTTCGGCGTCGATGGCGGAATAAAACGCTCCGGAAGCGTCGGTCATTTCGCGACGGACAAACCGCAGAATGTCGTCGGCCACCTGGCGAAAGTCGTCGCGGCCCGTCAGTTTCCAGGCCTCGGCATAAACGCCGGCAAGCTGGGCATTGTCGTAGAGCATTTTTTCAAAGTGCGGCACGCGCCACTGGCGGTCGGTGCTGTAACGATGAAAACCACCGCCGAGATGATCGCGAATTCCGCCCGCCGCCATCCGCTCCAGCGAGGTGACAAGCATGCGCCGCTCGGCCCCGTCGGCCGTTTTTGCCCGGCCAAGCAGAAACAACAGGTTCGATGGTTCAGGAAACTTCGGCTTGCGCGGGTCGGCCTCACTGTAGCCAAATCCGCCGAACTCCTCGTCAAACTGTTCGGCCAGGGCGGCCGTGGTCGCGTCGGCAATGCCTGCTTCAATCGCCTGCGGCGCGAGTGCTTCGCGCCGCAGTTCGCGTTTCAGGAACTCGGCCATTTGGTCGCCGGCGGCCTGCAACTCGTCGGGCGACTTTTGCCACCGCTGGGCCACCAGCGCCAGCAGCGTGAGCAGCCCGGTCGCGCGTTGCGCGGGCCGCTCGCCCAGGGCCGGCGCCACTTCCTTGTCGCGCGGAGGAAAATACGTGCCGCCAAAAAAGGGCTTGCCCGTGGGCGTCAGAAAAAGAGTGAGCGGCCAGCCGCCGGGCCGCCCCCAGGCCTGCAACGAGGCCATGTAAATCTCATCGATGTCGGGCCGCTCTTCGCGGTCAACTTTGATACAGACAAAATGCTTGTTCAAGAAAGTCGCGATCTCGCCGTCCATGAACGATTCGCGCTCCATGACGTGGCACCAATAGCAGCTTGAATAACCGATCGACAAGAAAATGGGCTTGTTTTCGCGGCGCGCTTTGGCGAGCGCTTCATCGCCCCAGGGAAACCAATCGACAGGGTTGTGCGCGTGCAGCAGCAGATAGGGGCTGGTCTCTTTGGCCAGCCGGTTGACGGGCGTCTTGGCGGCCGGTTCCTCAGCGAAAACGAAAGCAGGCGAACAAGCCGTGGCGATCGCCACGGTGAGGACGGGTATCGAAATCAAGCGACGGAACAACACTAATTGTCGAGTCCCAGCGAGTTGAGAAAATCGTTCAGTGCCGCGTCGTCTGCTTCAGCGGCCGGTGATTCTTCAGCGGTATTCACCCTCGCCCCGTTGGCGGCCGCGTCTTTGGCGCCGTCTTTACCAGCCGCGACCGGCGTTTTTTCTTTGGCTGGGGGTGAATCGTCGGCAAAGCGAAAAATCGCCCCGCTGTCGTCCTCGTCTGACGTTTCGCCCGCGTCGCCGCCGGCAAGGAAACCGAAGCTGGGCTTGCTCGACGTGTCCGCCGGCTCTTCGGCTTCTTCGGTCAGAAAGCCGAACGTATCGGCACCGCTATCTTCCTCAGTCGCCTCCGCATCGGGATGCACGTCGGGCAGCGCCTCTTCCACCTCGGCCGACTCAGCGGCGAGATGCTCGTCGGGCGGCGGCTCTTCAACCGCCGGCGCCTCCTCATGCGCGGCTGCCGCCACGTCGTCGGGCGCGGGCGTCATTTCAGCGACGACCGACGCCTCCTCCTCGGCGGCCGGCGCGGCTGAATCGTCGCCTCCGAGGAAGTTGAAATTCGGCGCGCTTGACGTTTCAGCCGGTTCCTCGCTTGCTTCCGCCAGAAAGCCGAACGCATCCGCGCCGCTTTCTTCTTCCTCGGCCGGTTCAGCGGCGAGATGCTCGTCGGGCGGCGGCTCTTCAACCGCCGGCGCCTCCTCATGCGCGGCTGCCGCCACGTCGTCGGGCGCGGGCGTCGTTTCAGCGACGACCGGCGCCTCCTCCTCGGCGGCCGGCGCGGCCGCCTCGCCGCCACCGAGGAAATTAAAGTTCGGCGCGCTCGAAGCGCCCGCCGGCTCCTCGGCTTCCGCGGCCAGAAAATCGAACGCGCCCCCGCCGGCTTTCTCAGCGGCCGGTTCCGCATCGAGATGCTCGTCAGACGGAGGCTCTGCCACCTCGGGCGGTTCCTCATGGGTGGCCGCCGCCATCGCAGGCTCGGGCGATTCTTCTTCGGCGACAGGCGCGGCCGCCTCGCCGCCACCGACAAAATTGAAGCTCGGCTCGCTGGCGGAGGCCGCCGGTTCCGCCGGCTCTTCGCTAAGAAAATCGAACGCGCCCGCGGCGGTCGTCGATTTGCCGGCCGCCGGTGATGCCGCTTTAGCGACCGCGGACGGTTTGCCGCGCGCTTGCCCGTTCGATGCCGCCGGCGCTGAGCCAAGCGCCGGAAACAAGCCCTCATACTCATATTCGGCGCGGAAGGTCAACGGGCCAATTGTTAAGCTCTGGCCCGGCTTCAGCAGCGATTCTTGAATCTTTTGCCCATCGACCACGGTGCCGTTCAGCGAGCCATTGTCGCGCACCACCAGGGCGCCTTCCAACTCATAGATCAGGCAATGGTGCCGGCTGACCGACGCGTGCGATACCGTGACGTCGGCGTCGCGACTGCGGCCGATCATGGCGGGCAGTTTTAGCCGCACCTCCGACTTATTGGCCTTGCCACCAACGACTACGAGCCTGGCTTCCATCGAGTTGTCACCGTCGGGAAATTTATAGCAAAGAACGGAAAAGGAATTGCCCGCGCAACTTGGCACGCGGAAAAGCTTTGCATCCAATCATGTACTATAACTGGCCGCTCGACCGATGCAAGGGAACAAGCCGCAATTCAGACGCCGGCAAGCTCGTAACACTCATACGGGTGATCGCACGGCGTTCCGCGGCTGACGTGCATACGCCGCCGATCCGGCTCGATGATGACCGAAAACACGGTCTGCCAGAAGCCGGTTCGCGGGTCGTCGTTGGCGTGACGGCAGATGGAGCGTGGCTGGCCTTCGTGATCTTTGAGCGCCGTTTTCACCGCTTCCAAGCCCGGCGGCCCGGCGGCCGCGCTCAAAAGTTTGTCAATTCGCCGCAGCCGAGGATACGACTCGATCAGCTCGCCGAAGGCATCGTTGACCGCCAGCAGGTCTGGATGTTTGCAGTGGTTTGTGTGTGTGACCTGGCCCTGTTCGCCAGTGACCACGCACACCTCGCCCAGCGTGACTTCCAGGTCGGCTGGTCCTTGGGGCGTGCCCAGCATGATGTTGGCGGGAATCGCGCGCTCGGCGCGGCGCACCGCGTCGATGGCGCCGGCCAAGGAGTAGGCTTCAAAAATGCCGCGTACCAGGAAATAGTGCGGCACACCCACTTCGCGGCTGGGCGCCGGCAGCGTGTTGAGGCACACCCCGATGCCGGCGTCGTTCAAGCCGATGTAGCCGATCAACCCCGCCTGCGTCAGGTTGATATGCGCCGGTTTGCCGCTCGGCCGGCGCGTGAGCACAATGGTGAACGGATCGAGGGCGGGATCGTTGTCCCAGTTCTGGGCGACGATCGTCGTGTTGTCGACGGTGGCGGTTGCGGCGAGAGAAACCGACGTGCAGCCGGCATCCGCATCGGGCCTGAGTTGGTTGCGCACTTGCAGCAGCATCAGTTCAACAAGCGGCACCCGCGAGCTTTCGGCCATGCCCTCCAGCTCTTCCATCATCGTGGGGCTATAGCCCCGCGCGAACTGCATGCTTCTCGTCGCGACGGACATGGCGCTCTCCCGTGAGACGCGCATGGTTTTATTGACTCGCTCCAGGGCGATTTCCGCGAAGCCGCGAATCTCGTCGCGCGCCGCCTCGCCAAGCTGCCGCCCCATCTCGCGCGGCGATCCGGTAATGGTGATTTCCCGATAACGTGTGTTTGGCATTGAAGTACCCGGAGGATCGGACTCTCGAACATCGAGCAGGATTGCACCGATCACTTTATACTTCACGCGGGCAGATGTAAAACAGGATCGCCGCGGCTGTCTTGGAGTGCGAAAGTGAAGAGGCCACCGGTTTTTGGCGGCGGCATTAGTTCAATCCACCGGTTCAACCAAATATGCCTCGCCATCCAACTCAATGAGAA